>QHPC01000327.1 GCA_003218915.1 Verrucomicrobiota bacterium | reverse complement strand
CGGTCAACCTCTTTGCCGACCGCCAGCAGATTGCGCATGGTCAGTTCCATTAGAGCGAGGATGGGTTTGTTCGCCACGGCGGGCTCTTGTTTAAACTTGATCAGGGCGGACTGGAACATGTCGAGGTTGACGTAGGTGACCGGGCGAAAACTGCCGCGCTCGACCAGCACGGCTTTGTTATGCAACATGTCGGATGGCTGCAGCACCTCGCGGTTCGGACCGAACATGGCTGCGCCGCTCAGCCCGATCTGCACGAGCTTGAGCGCCATCACGCGGTTGTCCACGTTGCGAAATTCGATTCCGCTGAACTCGAGCATGTCAATCTCGAGGCGACGCGTGGTGAGATTATCGAGCAGCGATTCGACGAGTTCCTCCGGCACGTGACTCAGGAAAAACGCGCCGTAGCAAAGGTTCACGCCCACAATGCCGAGCGCTTCCTGTTGTGCCGACGCTTCCTCGTCCAGCATGCGCACGTGCATCACCACCTGGCTGGGCTGATCGTTGGCGCGGCTCTGAAACTTGATCCCCATCCAGCCGTGGCACTCGGCGGTGCCGCGATAACTCCGCGCCACCACGGTATCGGCGAAAGCGAAGAACGAAGTGTTATCGCCGCGCTCCGGTCCGAGCCGCTCGATGTCGAGCCCAAATTCGTGGTCGAGCATCGCCTGCAGCCGGTTGCGCGAGACGTAGCGGTCAGCGTGCCCGTAGATGGCGTCGCTGACCTGCATGTCGTAAGCCGACATGCTCTTGGCGACCGTCCCTGCGGCGCCGCCGACCCGGAAAAACCAGCGCACCACTTCCTGTCCCGCACCGATCTCGGCAAACGTGCCGTACCAGCGCGGATCCAGGTTGATCTTGAGCGCCTTGGAATGGGTATCGAGCGGTTCTTCTTTCACGGGGTGAGAGCAGTAACTGTACTAAACCCGTAGGGGGTGAAACGCGAGAGTTTCCAGGTAATATTTACGTTACAGAATCCAACTCTGCGCTTGGTGATTAAAAGCGATCTTACAAACGCGTCGCGCTGTAACCACGGCGCTGCGTCGCCGTGCAGCCGTGGACACAGCATAGGAAACGCCTCGGCACAGCGAGGCGGCTACAACATTCGTGAAACGCGAGAGACATTTCGGTAACATCCGCGTTACCGAACGAATAGGGCGAATTGCTTGCGGCTGGTTCGATTGTCGTGTCTTGTCACGCCTCACAATAACTGCGACCGCACAAACCAACCGATAACTTCACATTATGGATGCTCCCGCAAACCCAAACAAAGCACTCTGGGAAAAAGGCGATTTCACACGCATTGCCGATACCATGCGCGAAAGCGGAGAGGCGCTGGTGCGGCGACTCGGAATCACGAAAGGACTCAAAGTGCTGGATCTTGGTTGCGGCGATGGCACTACGGCGTTGCCCGAGGCGAAACTCGGCGCGGATGTGCTGGGCGTGGATATCGCGCGGAATCTGGTCGAGGCCGGGAACAGACGACAAGTCATTTGATCTCGTGGTTAGCGTCTTCGGCGCGATGTTTGCGCCGAAACCGTTCGATGTCGCAAAAGAGATGGTGCGCGTGACGCGACCGGGAGGTCGCATAGTGATGGGCAACTGGATTCCCAATGATCCCACACTCGTTGCGCAGATCTTGAGGATCAGCTCAAACTACACGCCGCCACCGCCGGAAGGCTTTGTTAGCCCAGTGACGTGGGGCGTTGAGAGCAATGTGCTCGATCGTTTTGGCGCGGCAGGAGTTCCGGCGAAGAATATCTCCTTTGCCCGGGACATGTTCACTTTCAACTTCCCGGGCACACCCTCAGCATTGGTGGATGAATTCAGGAAATATTATGGGCCGACCATGAATGCGTTCGAAGCCGCGGAAAAGAAAGGCCGAGCGGCTGAGCTACAGAAAGAACTGGAAGAGTTGTTCGACAGCCAGAACAAAAGTCAGGCTGCCACTTCCATTCCAGCAACTTTCCTCCGCGTTACGGTCGCCGTTTGAAACGGCGCCTCTAACCGTGACCCTGAACGTCAGTGTTGCCCTGGTTTTTTCTTGTTGCCTTGCTGTTGTCCGCCGCTCGGCTTGGGGCGATTACCTCCGCCTCCCATTTGCGGATGTTTCCCTCCCATTTGAGCGTTACGCGCGCCCATTTGGGGATTACGCGACATTTGATTCATGGTACGAGGCCCGTGAGCAGCGCCTCCAGCCCCAGCTCCTTTGCCGGTATGCATTTTGGCCTGGTTTCCCCCAGCGGTTCGCATGTTGCCGTGATTTCCGGTCTTGAGCTTGCTCCCGTTTGCTCCAGCCTTCCCTGCTCCCGCTCCAGTTCCGAGTCCTTTCCCGCCCTTACCTTGCCCGGCGCCTGCGCCCTGGCGATTAAGTTCGGATGCCTTCCCGATTTTGTTTTCACCTTTGCCGGCACCCGCTCCTCCTGCAGCCCCGAGTCCCTCTGCGCCGCCCTTGCCTTGTCCCACACCTTCGCCCTTGTTGAATGATTTGATAGCGTCGGCGTTCGGATTGCCTTTGTTCACAGACGCGCGGAGATTCTGATCCTTGCTAGCAGCCTGCTGACGCGCGAGCTGCTGGGAGGTTGGCGGCATTTTCTTAGCGTTCGCCGCGGCGGCTTTTTGCGCCGCGTTCTCCTGAGCATTCACTCCATTAGGACCGTTAAAGCTGGCGCGGTTAGCGGTCATGTTGTTAGTCACCGACTTATTGACGTAGGTGTTATGGACAACGTTGGTATTCACGCGCGTCACCGCAGTGTTGTACTGGAAGTTGTTTCCCTGCCATCGTCCGCCCCAGTAGCCGTCGCCGGTGTAGCCATAGCCGTAATTAACGCCTCCGTAAAAACCGACTGATGGTCCCCAGTAACCCTGGTTAAACGCGTATACACCGTTGTTCCAGCCCCACCAGGGCGGTGTCCAAAGCACACCCACCGACGGCGGAGGGACCCATACGCCGGGCACCCAGTAATAATCTCCGACATCATACCCATAACCCCAGTAACCGGGAGTCCAGATATAACCTGCAACCGGGCAGGCCGGTTGCTCATATACCGGCAGAGGCGGCGGAGCGAAGCCAACAGAGATGTCTACCTGGGCGTACGAAGACGTCAAAGGCAGTGCGAGAAAGCCAGTTAGAATAAGGGAACGCAATTTAGTCATAGTTGTTTTGTAGTAGTTAACCACACCTGGATCAAGAAAGTAGCGAAGAAGAATTAAGAAACGTGAGCGAGACAGGCCGCGCTGTCTGTAGAATGCGAGATCCTTCGACTGCGCTCAGGATAACAATGCCGCAGGCATCGTCACTTAATTCGATCAAACGTTTTTTGTAGAATCTCGAGATCGCTCGCGCCGCCGGTCTTTTCGCGTGTCGTTTCAATCCACTTTTTCTCTAGCGCGTTTTTGGTGGGGCGATCGGTTTCGTAGAAGACGCCGAACACGCCCGGGAAAGGGAGCGACGCCAGCTTGTACGCGGCCAATTCGTCCGTCACATCATGTCGCAACTCGTCCTCGGGTGTGTTGTCCCATTTCTTTTCCTGGATGACTTCAAAGCTGCCGCCCTTCTTCGGATTGGCCGGATCGAACACGTCCGGGAAAAATTCGACGCATTCGCTCAAGCATTCGACGACGCTGAAGCCCTGGTGATCGAACGCGCGTTCGATCATTTGGATCATGTGATTGACCTGTGCGGCATGGGTGCGCGCGATGAAGGTCGCCCCGCCGGCGATCAATTTCTTCATCGGATTCACCGGCTGATCGATCGCGCCCGAGGGGTCGG
>QHPC01000042.1 GCA_003218915.1 Verrucomicrobiota bacterium | reverse complement strand
ATACAAATTTGTCTGCTTGTTCTTGAACGCATCAGTGACGGATTTTTTCAACTTTTCTATTGTCGCTTTTTTAGTCGCTGATCTGAGCGTATTGTAGGGAGTTTGGCTTGGGCTCTGACTCGGACTTGCCTGACCAAAGCACATGGAAGCAGCTACAAACAAACTGAAACAACAAAGAATAACTTCTCTTTTCATAAGAGATTCTTATGACAGACGACCGGTGTGGTCGACTGTTTTCTGGCTGCCTGACGGCTGAGTTTTTATTGACCGATGACCGCGTCGCTGAAATTGATCACGATATTGCCATGAGTTGGTCGGGCGAACCTCGACTTGCACACGACGTTATTTTGTGAGTTAGCGCACCGCCTTTGCTTTGTGTACTACCCAGCCGAGCGCCGCATCGGGAGTAATAGGAAGAGCACGCAGTTCCGCGAATCCGGCTTTGAGCTGTGGTTCGGACGCTCTGGACGTTTCAGTGAGTGTTGGAAGGGTGCTCTCGACCACTGCGGCGACGTACGGGACTTGGCGGGTGAGGTCCTCGTCGGCATAAGCAAGCCGGATCTCGCCAGGGTCAACGGAGGTAAACCCTGCTTCCACTAGCCATTCGGGCAGGCGAGTGCCAGCGTCGCTTCGAGCCGCAGCCTCCATTGCCTGGGCCACAGTAACAAACAATGCTTTGAGCGCCTGACTGCTTGGAGATGCCCATATGGTATTGTAATCAACCTCGATTGCCGTCAGCGTGCCGCCCGGGGCTAGTACGCGTCTCGCTTCCCGCAGGGCAGCGACCGGATCCGGCAGATGCTCAAGGAACCACATCATCCACACGTGGTCGAAGGACGCGTCTGGGAAGGGTAGCTCGAGTGCGTCTGCTTGGCGAAGATCAGCCTCCAGACCGAGCCGAGTCAGGTGGGCGCGAGCTGCTTCGAGCTGACGAGCTTCGATGTCCACGCCAGCCAGGATGATTCCAGGGAAAGCCACGCCGAGGATGCCCAGCACCGCACCAACACCACAGCCGACCTCAAGCAGGCGTGTTCCTGGATACAGTGTCGTACCGGCAAGAATCAACTCATCACGCCAATGCTCCGCCTGCCGCAATAGACGCTCCTGCTCAGCCGTCGCGTAGCCGTGGACGTAATCCTCAATGATTTGGCCACTCGCTACGTCGAGTTTTTTCATTAGTGACGTTTAGGCCCATACGCTGACACGGTCGAATCCTTTCTGGTGCTTCTGACTTCTGGTCCGACAAAGGACGGATTCGTCCTAGCGAACGCCTGACTCTAGTCACTCATGTCACGGTAGGAGGCAAAGGTGGCTCGGGCGGCAGGTTCGGCGCAGGCGACGCACCTGATAGGATCGGCAAAAACTCCGGCGGCATAAAGCTCGCCCACACATCGTAATCCGGACCGAACTGGCGAATGAACACAAGTGCGAACGCGTGCAAGCAGACAAATACTGGCAGGAGTATAACTGTCCCAATGTATGGAAGCGCCGCCAGACAGCAGGTCGCGCATGTCACGATCACGCCGATCATCAGCACAGCCAGAATCAAAACAACTCCAAACAAGCAAAACAAAAAGAAAGAACCGGCATGATGCATCATCAGAAGAGTCACATCGCGAAACGCCTCCAATGCTCGGCAGCGTTTCCGATACATCACCGGCACCATGAAATAGGCCGCGATGCTGACAAAAATGACGATTGAAACCCAAAAGACAAAAAGGAAAACGATCAATCCGATGGACGCGATTGATCCCGTGTCATCGGCGCCTTGTTTCAACCAGCCCAGTCCAAAGGCGCTTCCCACGATTAGACCCGCCAACAGCAATATGACGAACATGACCGCGAGCAGGAATAAAAAGTAACTGTTCCCTTCGTTTCGATATTCACGCCATGGCGCCGCGATTGCTGCCTGATTTCGGACGATACAGTCTGTAAAGATGAAATGGCCACGCGCCTTCAACCACGTCAGCGCGATTACCAATGCGAAAAAAAGCAGTGCAAGCACAACAACGGCTGCCACGAGCCACGGTTTCCACTGCTCCAAGTGATCTGGGATCATGTCATGAGTCGCTCGATGTGATTGAAAATCGCCAAAGGGCGATGGAAAATTGAAACCAACACCTGCTAGATGCCCGGACAAGAACGCTGCGAAACCAATTACCAACCATTTTTTCAGGTCGAATGGTTGAAAAAGAATCTTGTTCGTTAGCTCGAACGCTTCGCCAAAAGGTTTGAAAATTTCGATCTTGGGCTTTGTTCCGTTCATGAGCCGGATTTTGAAACGCTTTGGCGAAATCAATCAAGCGCGTTGTTTCCCTGGTTGCTTCCTGAACCAGCGCTCACATCTTTGATGACCGATGCCAAACACGAAACGAGGGACCAGCCAGATTCTGCGCCGCTACCCAATTGGCGCAGAGGTAATCGGGTCTGACCAAACTCACTTCCGCGTCTGGGCGCCGAAGGCGCAGCATGTCGATCTGGTTCTCGAAGAAAATGCAGCCAGAGATTCACAGCGGACATTTCATGCGCTGGCAGCCGAAACGGGCGGTTATTTTTCCGGCTCCATCAACGCCGGCGCAGGCGCTTGCTACTGGTTCCGCGCAAGCAATAATTTATATCCGGACCCGGCATCACGCTTTCAACCTGATGGGCCGCATGGTGCTTCTCGCATCGTCGATCCCGCCCGATTTCGGTGGACCGATTTGCATTGGCCAGGCGTTACCTTGAAAGGTCAGATCATTTACGAGATGCACATCGGCACGTTGACGAAGGAAGGAACATGGCACGCTGCCGCCCAGCAATTGGAGGAGCTGGCGCGTATCGGAATCACTGTGATTGAAATGATGCCGGTTGCCGATTTTCCCGGTAGGTTTGGTTGGGGATACGATGGCGTTAACCTTTTCGCTCCTTCACATCTGTATGGAACTCCGGACGATTTGCGCAGCTTCATCAATCGCACACACTCGTTAGGCTTCGCGGAAACGAAAATGAATGGGGCGACGCGATCAATTTCGACGGTCTGAATTCAGCACCGGTGCGGGAGTTTTTCATCACCAACGGATGCTACTGGATCGAGGAATTTCATTTCGATGGTTTTCGCTTCGACGCGTTGCATGCCGTCCGGGATCAATCCGGCAAATACATCATTTGTGCCGTCGGGCGCGCGGCGCGCAAGACAGCCGGCCCGCGTTCGATTATTCTGATTGCCGAGAACGATCGTCAGGAGGCCAGGATGGTGCGATCACGCAAGAAAGGCGGTGACGATTTGGATGGAATGTGGAACGACGATTTTCATCACAGCGCTGTCGTCGCATTAACCGGTCGTAAAGAAGCCTACTACGACGACTACCGCGGCATGCCGCAGGAATTTATTTCCGCCGCGAAATACGGTTTCCTTTACCAGGGTCAGGCACTCTCATGGCGAAGAGCATTGCGTGGATCTTCCACTCTCGACATTTCCCCGGAGGCCTTCGTCTGCTTCATCGAAAACCACGATCAAATCGCGAATACCGGACCGGGTGAACGAGTCCGTTTTCAAACTTCACCCGCGCATTATCGCGCGATGACCGCTCTACTTCTGCTTGGACCCTGGACACCGCTGCTGTTTCAGGGAGAGGAGTTCGGCGCCTCCAGCCCGTTCATGTTTTTTGCCGACATAGGCGATGCTTCCGTGCGCGATGCCATACGAAAAGGCCGCGCCGAGTGGCTGGCGCCGTTCCTATCGCTTAGCGAGGAAGAAGCGTGGAAGACTTTGCCAGCGCCCGACGATCCGGAAGTATTCGCGCGCTGCAAACTCGATTTCTCTGAGCGCGAAAAAAATCGTGATCTTTACCACCTGCATGTCGATCTTTTGAAGTTACGACGAGAAGATTCACGGTTTTGCAGACAAGTTCCTGAAGGAGTTGACGGCGCGGTACTCGGGCCGGCGAGCTTTGTTCTTAGATTTTCTTCCGAGGAAAGCGACGATCGCCTGTTGTTAGTCAATTTCGGAGAGCGCCAGCTCTTGCACCCTGCTTCAGAGCCGCTTCTGGCGCCGCCATTGGGTTACACGTGGGAAACGCTCTGGACAAGTGAGTCTCCGCGTTACGGCGGAACAGGCTCGGTCGCAGTCGCCAGTGAAGAGCAATGGATTCTGCCAGCCGAATCTACCCTGGCGCTGCGAGCGACACACAAAAACACGGCGTAACCGCGATTGAAGATTTTGTACCACGGATCACGCTGATGATATCAATGGATTGAGAGACCACGAAAGTTTTTTCGATTCTTTGAAACAACTGGCCGTCTCGAACCGTATTTAGCGTATAGAAAATCGAAACGGCATATTCATAACCATTGCAAATCGCGATCGCCTGCTTTGCACCTTTGCCAACCCCGGGAGGCAAAGATTGAAAAGGTGAGCGCATGGTTCAAGACGGGCACAGCGACCCCGCAAATCGTGAGCAATCAATAAAGAGGTTGGAGCTGACAGCTGTGCGCGAATCACGCGAACCAACGCGAATCTCTTAACGGGAGCCCTACTTTTATTTGCGTCTATTCGCGTGATTCGGGGCAACAATCAAATCTTCCGTCCGAATTTTTTCTCTAACTCCACAAGCGAAATCTGGATCATGGTAGGCCGTCCATGTGGACAGCAATACGGCAGATCGCACTCAAGCAAATCGCGAATCAGTTTCTCGATCTCGGGGTAACGCAGCGGATCGTTCGCTTTGACGGCGTGCCGGCACACCGTCTTGGCAATCATCTCCTCGCCCAGACGCATCGGCGAAGTGCTATTGCCGGCGCTCTTTAGATCATCAATTACTTTGCGCATGAATTGCGCCGGGTCTAAGACGTTCAAGAAACCAGGGAGACTATCGATCTTGAACGTGCCCGGACCGAAACTCTCGATCCCAATTCCCATCTTTTGCAGGATCGATATGTTGCGTTCGATCCAATCGGCGTCGCGCGGCGGAACATCGAATGTGTGCGGCAGGAGTAGCTTTTGTGTTGGGACCCCCTGCTCTTCCATTCTTCGCCGCAATTCTTCGAAGAGGATTCGTTCATGCGCAGCGTGTTGGTCAACCAGAACGAGCCCATCGGCGTTTTCCATCAAGACGTACAGCTTGCTTAACACACCGATGATCTGGAATTGCTGCTGAGCGGAGACTCGTTGTGACCGTTGCAGGGCAGGCGCATCGCTTGCCGAATCAATGGGTGGCGCCAGGGGGCGGAGCGTCTGTCCTAGGCTATCTGGAACTCGTGCATGGCCAGGGTCATCCGCCTTTGCCAACCCAGCCTTCGCAGCCGCTTCGGCGGAGTAGGCGGCTAAGGCGGACGAGCCGATCCCGGCTACAGTTGGACCCAGGTGTGGTAACTCATGATGAGTCTCTCGTGGAGCTGCTACCTGAGGTCGTAACTTGAGATCTGGAGCTGCTTTTTCGGGAACAGCGGCGGGCGTAATCAAAGGTCCGCGAAATTTTTCCTGCCAGGCCATCCGCCCGCGCTCCAAGGTTTGTTGAATTGAATGAACGATCGCCTCCCGGACTGCGGTGGGATCACGAAAACGCACCTCGCGCTTTGCCGGGTGAACGTTTACGTCGACAGCCGCAGGATCGAGTTCCAGAAAGAGAAAGGTAACCGGATACTGACCTTTCATGAGCGCAGTATGGTAGCCCTCACGGATAGCCGCTGTGAGAAGCGCGCCTTCAACGGCGCGCCCGTTTACAAAAACGAGCTGCTGCGTTCTTGTCTGCCGGCTCAGTCCTGCCTGCCCGATAAACCCACCTATGCGAACGTTAACTGAAGGTGTGCCATTTACTTCAACAAGGCGTTCCAATAACGCAATACCATAAAGGTCCCGGATTCTATCGCCCAGTGCCACCGCAGCCGGTAACTGGAATAACATGCGGTCGTCCCGCAATAATGAAAAGCCAATCTGTGGATGGCCGATCGCCTGCAAATGGATCTGATGTTCGATGTTACGACTTTCGGTATTTTCGGAGCGAAGAAATTTTCGGCGCACCGGCAAGTTATAAAAAAGCGAGCGCACCTCGACTTGTGTCCCCGGCGCTTCGCCGCCATCGCGCACGATGTCGATCTTGCCGCCATTGACGACGATTTCGGTTCCTGCAACTGCGTCGCCCTCTCGAGTGGTCAGGCGAAATCGCGACACACTGGCAATGCTTGGCAATGCTTCGCCGCGAAATCCCAATGTGGCTACCGACTGCAGATCGGCAGCCGACCGAATCTTGCTCGTAGCATGTCGCTCCAGAGACAGCAATGCGTCATCACGATCCATACCGCAGCCATCATCGATCACCCGGACGAGTGAGATTCCTCCCCGACGAATGACTGTATCTATTTTCCGGGCGCCCGCGTCGATGCTGTTTTCAATCAGCTCCTTCACCACCGACGCGGGACGCTCCACCACTTCGCCGGCGGCAACCTGGCTGGCCACGGTCTCTGGTAACAATCGGATCCGGCTCATTCTCTATTTCAAACTGTAGATTCCAGATCACGGATTGCGAAGAAAAACAGCGAATGTTCCGGCACGTTCGGCCCGTTCGGCGGTCATCCCCAACGAAGTGAGGGACCTCACACAGGGGGATCAGGCACGCTGTTTTAGCTTGTGCATTCCAAAATTCCATTGTGAGGTCCCTCGTCGTCTGCGCGACTCGGGATGACACATCTTTTTCGGGTAATACGTTAGTGTGACTACCAGTTTTGACTTGGTTACGCTGCAGCCGTATTTTGTCGAAAGATGATTAACGTCACGGACAACGCTGTTCGGCAGCTCCAGACTTTGCTTCCGGCGCAGGACGAAAATTCGCGAAAAGGTCTGCGCGTCCAAGTTGAGAAGGGCGGTTGTTCAGGTCTGCACTACGAGATGACTCTCGATGAAAAAAAAGATGGCGATGCCGTAGTGGAGCGGGACGGAGTGCATTTTTTTATCGACGGCGAAAGTATCCCCTACCTGCGCGGCGCGACCCTGGATTTTAGCGGCGGTTTGACCGGCACAGGTTTTCGGGTCGTAAATCCAAACGCATCCCGCACCTGCGGATGCGGTTCGTCGTTTGAGACGACACAATCAGCTTGAAACCGGGTAATCTTCTCGCGCTGGCCTGATGGACTATGGTTTTTATCCATATGACGAGCCGTACGCTCGTCCACGACGACGCATCAATTATTTTCTCTGGACAGTCGTCATTCTGCTGCCAAAGGCTGCACAAGATCGAGGCACCCAAGCGTTTTGAACTGACCGCCGCTCCTGCCGGCGAATTTCTCAATTCGAAGGAACTCTACGAGCGCTATTCGGAAATGGGAAACGCTGAGCTCGCGAGGACAAATGGGGAGCTGGCGCGCAATTATATTCGGAATTACCAACAGGTGCGCGGCCTGGTTCCGTATGTTGTAGGCAGATACAAAATTGTTGCGGCACGAGAGCTCGGACCCGGCGACGTGTTTACCTCCGGCATGGTCGCCTTAACCAATGCTGTCGATAACGGCGAATTGCTGATGGAACATCTTTACCCGGCGAATCCGGAGGCCCTGCCATTGATGAAACAGACGCTTAATGTGGGATTGGAAATCAAGCTGGAGCGCTCACATGACATTTCTTCGGTGATCCACGCCGAGCGTCTGGTCGATGGCCGCATGATGATTACGGCCGTGCCCTTGCTTTACGGAAGCTATACGGTCACCCGTGGTCTGGGGACCTTTCGCCTCGAGCCCCCGCTCAGTCTGAACCTCGTCGCAGGCTGGCCATTATTTAAGGCGCCAGAACGCAAGCAAATTGAACAGCACTACGCGGAGAACCAGCAAAAAACGGCAATAGCGCAAGGCGGTCCGATTTCCATACCTGGCATCAGTGCCAGCGCGACGCCTCCGCCTGCTGCGAATGAGTTGGTGCGCGTCGAGCAAGCGATTGCCATTCGAACACCGCCGGCTGCGCCAGTCATAGCAAAGAATGATAAGCTCGCCATTCCCACGCCGCCGCCAAAAGGTAGGAGAGGGAGCAAGAAACAAAAACTGGAGTCTCCACCTCCAGCATCGACTCCCCCTCAACCAATGGTTGCACAGAAATCCATCGCTCCAGGGGCGACGCCGTTTACACTTGCGTCTGCAGCGACGCCTCCCAATGTTCCCGCGGCTACACCGGCGCCAGCCCCGAAAACCGCCACTGCCAATGCTCAAGCTCCAGCAGTCGCCCGGGCCGCTTCTGTTCCAACCGCAACCCCAGTGCCAGTTCTCCCAGCTCAACCCGCTCCGCCCGACGCTTCCAACGTAGCTCTCGCTTCAAACGCGGGCGGTGGCAGCTGGAAAACATTTTCTCCTGGCAAAATGCCGCTCGGCCGGCTGATAGGACCAACCGATTTGCGGGACGTCGCTGAGCACGGGCTTGCGGGTGAACGCGTTTATTTGAAGGGACAGTTCGTCGTGAATTTCTCTGATGCCAACAAGGCTGTGCTACGTCCGCACACGAAGCTGACGGATAAGGTGCTGCACTTCGGCGGGGGTTCGTCTACGCGTATTATTGTCGAATTTCCAGCGGGCTATATTCCACCGCGGCAGGGGACGGAAGTGAACCGCGACGAGCAGCGGCCCTACGAGGTCACTGAAGTGCGCAAACAGGAAGATGGACAGCTTAACGTCTTTGTGCGCGAGATCATGCAGCCGAGGTAGTCGGTTGCACTGCCGTTAAATCGAAGGTCCCGTTTATGCAACGCCATGGAAGACTCACGCATGCCGTTAGTGCTGGCGGACACCAATTGATACACCAAGGTCGTCGGGAACAGTTTGTTTTGTCATTTGAGGAGTTGCCATGCTAGGGATAGTGCCCGGCCTACGCGAACAGCTGATGATTACCCTCGTGAACATTGCCCTTGTCACCTGCGTGTTTCTGGGCACTATCGGCACGGTGCAAGGCGGGGCATCAGTTAGACCCCGCGAGTCGTCAAAAGGCGCAAGCGACGATCAGCAAAAACAGATCGCCGCGATCAAAAGCATCACACGCGTCGCAATGAAGGCGTACAATCTGAAGGCACTCATCGTGCACGTTACTGCAGGAGGCAGGCAGCTCTACACCGAGGCCTTAGGCGATTCGATGTCTGGCGTGCCAGCAACTCCCACCATGCATTTTCGCAACGGTGCCATGGCGTTCACTTACATAGCCACAATGCTCCTGGAGCTTGTCGACCAAAAGAAGGTGTCGCTCGACGACAAACTGAGCAAATTCCTGCCCGACCTCCCGCACGCGGATCGCATCACCCTTAAGAACCTTGCCAACATGACATCAGGATACGCCGACTATGTCTATGAGCCTGAAGTGCTGCACGGCATTTATCTTGATCCTTTCCGACAGTGGACGCCACAGGAACTCATCAAGATTGGCGTTTCGAAACCGATGATGTTCGAGCCCGGCACCAACTGGGGCTACTGCCACACCAACTATGTCATTCTCGGTCAGGTAATCGAGCAAGTCACCCATATGCCACTAGCTCAGGCGATGCGGCAATACATTCTTGATCCGATGGATTTGAAGCAAACTCAAAGCTTCAGCACGCCGCAGATTCCGGAGCCGGTGTTGCACACGTTCACTGCCGAGCGGCGTTCGGAGCTGCGCATTCCGGTTGGGGTACCGTTCTACGAAGAGTCGACGTTCTGGAATCCTTCGTGGACCACGGCCGAGGGAGCGATCCAAATCACGGATATCACCGACATGTCGAAGAGCATGGAGGCCGTTGGTACCGGCAAACTCCTCTCCAGGGAATCGCTGGCTGCACAAGTGAATCCGAATCTTGTCGGCTTCGGCAAGGCCGATCCCCACTGTGCCGCCTGCCATCACATGAGCGAGGCAAAGAATTACGGGCTTGGTGTGGTAAACCTCGGTCCCTGGATCACACAAACGAAAAGCTTCGGCGGCTGCGGCGCGACCGTGGGTTACCTCCCATCGAAGAAGCTCACGGCAGCCGTAGCGATCACCTATGGCCCTAAGGCGTTCGATGACGAGGGCAGCTACCAGAACGTGAGTGAGAAGATCTTTACCTCACTCGGCAACGCCTTAGCGCCCGGCACGCTTTCAAAGCCGGAGCCATGAGCGAGTTCTCGCAGCCATAACTGGCAGGGTCGGCGCGCCGCGCCTACCGGACGCCGCAGTGCAGTTTCCTTACCTTCAATCTGTCCGCGATCGTAGGATCAATTTGCCATCCCGGATTGCAATCGCGCCCACACCGGAATCGTTCCGGTAATCGGCGAGATAATCGCGTAATCGCTTTGAACGATATTTCCAATTCAACAGATCGGGCGGAACAGACTCGCCGTTTACGGTGATTCGGTTCAATTGTGGATCCTCAAGTGATTCCGCGCTTTCTAGCTCGACCGCGATGTCGCCGTTAAAATAATAACCCGACCGGCCAATAAATGATCCCAGCGGAACGCTCGCCTGGCATCGCAGGCGCCCCCCATCAATCGAGACAAAGATTTTGCCACGCGCGTCTTGATTAGTGGCAATCAAAGTATTGATGTCGTCCGCTGTCAGCTCAAGCTCGGCGGGCTGACCCGCTCGGGCCTTTTGTTCGAAATCCTCACACCGCTCGTGAACGGATTGAATTTGCGTGTCCGACGCGGTGAACGCAGGCACCGGCACGGGCGCTTGACCAATGGCATGCGCTTTCGTCAGCCAATAAAGGCCGTGGAAAATTGCCGAGTGCCGGTGTAAACCCCAAAACATCCCAGCAAAGCAAGCGATTCCCAGCACAACCGCAAACACAACAAGAATAAGACAGCCTCGCCCGAAGCAACCGAATCCCCTTCTTGGCGGCGGCGCGTCAACCCAACCGTTCATACCTCTTGACGCGACTTCGCGTCGATCTTCGCCTGCTCTTCCATCAACTTGTCGTAAAGCGCACGTAACCCTTCACCAAGCACGCGCGTTCCAGCGAGGATTGGCATGAAGTTGGTGTCACCGCTCCAGCGTGGGACGATGTGAATATGCAAATGATCCGTCACGCCCGCGCCTGCGCATTCGCCAAGATTTAATCCAATGTTAAACCCCTGAGCCTTTATGCCGGCACGCAGAAGCCCCTGCGCGTGCGCGACCAAATTCCACAGCTCGACGATCTCATTCTCCCCGAGCGCGGAAAGCTCCGCCGTTTTGCGATACGGCACCGCCATCAAATGACCGACCGCATATGGATACCGGTTCATCATCAGAAACGCATTCTTTCGCCGTGTGATCACCCAATGCGCAGCGTCATCGCTCGCCTGCGCTGCTGCGGAAAGAAAGTTCAGGTCGCGCGGTTTCTTTTCGAAATACTCCACCCGCCACGGCGCCCAAAGCGTCTGTAATTCTTTTTTTGGAAATTCTTCTGCCGACATACCTGACGGCCAACGAGATTAGAATCACGGACACGAAAGTCGAGCCAGCATTTACGTTTCACTGTAGCGGCAGCCGCGTCGGCTGCGGAACTATCGTTTCGGCTTGCCTCGGCTTTGGCCTGGGTTGTACTTTCGAAAGTAAGAATTGGGCTGCAAAATGCGGCGAAAAACGGTTAGGCCGCTCAAACACAATAGGAGGTACCATTATGCGACGCGTTCCTTTGGGAGTTCTGCTTGTTCACATGTTCTTTTTGTCCGGCCGCCTCGTTGCCGGTGATCAGCCCGTAGCCGAAGACGAACTCATCAGACTCAAACGCGAGTACGCCGATGTTTTTGCCCTTCAGGGCACATCGAAAGCCGAAATCCTGGCCATCGCGAGGATTTTGCACGCGAAGCCCGAGATTGCGATCGATCAAACAGCGGCGAGTGGCGAATACTGTTTCAACAGCGGCGTCGGTACCATGGTTCACTTTGCTACCCAGCCGGAGCGCACGCCGGAAGACGTTGTTTATGAATTCGACGCCTCTGGGCTGATCACGGCGGGCTTGGATCCGGCGCGCATGCAACAACTACCGGAGCGCGGCCGAATGACGCCTGGCGTGTGGTATTTCCTTCCACGCGGCCAACAAGATCCGCATCACGCACATGCGATGCCCAACCCCACGATAGCAATTGCTGTCAACGTTAAGTGAATATTGGAACCGCCTCAACCCACGCAAACATGAGTTATTGGTGTAGCGTCCGCTGTCCTCAGCGGATATTTGCCATCGACCAATTCAACAGAAACGAGAAGTCATGACCTCACTTATTCTACATAATCGCCATGTCACTTCGTCGCACTCAAGGTTTGCAAATCTGATTCTCATAATCGTGGCCCTGCAGTTGGCCACTGCAATCAAATTGAACGCTTCTCCGGAAGACGACGCGAAGGCCGTCGCCGCGTTGGACACCAAATATCAAGCCGCGGTGAAAACTAACGATGCAACAACGATGGACCAAGTTTTAGCCGACGATTTCGCCCTGGTAACCGGGCGGGGCAGTGTCTTTAGCAAAGCCGACCTGCTCGACTCGGCTCGGAAGAAGGAAGCCATCTATGAACGCCAGGACGAAGAACCTGGAACACAGAAGGTCAGGGTGTGGGGAGACACAGCCGTAGTGACTGCGCTTCTATGGATCAAGTCGGTTCAAGGAGGTAAGTCAGCCGACTATAAGCTATGGTTTAGCGACACTTATGTCCGCACTCCTACAGGCTGGCGCTACGTATTTGGCCAGGCTTCCCTGCCACTGCCTAAAACGGAATCCAAGTAGAATCAACGCGCACGGACGGTTTCTTGTCATTCCGAGCGGAGTCGAGGAATCTCTAGATAATCTTTCACCACGCTGATCCACCAATTCCGCCTTGCTCTTCCCACACGCCCCTGATAACCAAGAAACCATGGTTTCTCTTTATCCGAAGCGGCTCCTGGTAGAATGTGAAATAGGCAAGAACAGAGTTTCGTCGAATTCTCATTAGATGTCGACCTAGTTCAGTGTCATGAACACGTAAACGCTAAAGGCCGCTAATGGAAGAGCAAAACATTCGGATGGCCATTGATCGGCATTGGGCAGCGTCTGCAGCGGGTGATCAAGTTGCCGAACATGAAATCTACCACGATGACATCGTGTGCGAGTATCCACAATCAGGCGAGGTAATTCGCGGTCGGAGTAACCTGCAGGCGCTTCGTAGTCATCATCCTGGCAGGCCATCGGGGTTTTCAGTCCGCCGGATCGTGGGAAAGAGCAATCTCTGGGTCACCGAGTACGTGATTATCTACGAAGGCAAGCGCGTCTACACCGTAAGCATTATGGAGTTTCGGGATGGAAAAGTGTCGCATGAAACCCAATACTTTGCCGACCCATTCAACGCCCCTGCTTGGCGCGCACAGTGGGTCGAAACGATGCCGGTTGACAACATCTAACCATGGGATGCAGCGAACCGCGACGTGTCCTTACGCTTAGCCTTACCTATTTCCTGAAGTCACTTCTAACTCGCGCGGTCGCTAATATTGTGTCTCGTTAGATGCGATGCAGCTCCTGAACCGATTGTTGGTTGTTCTATTCTTCGGACTTTTCGGCATCACGACCTTGCTTTTTGCCTATTCTTCGCATGTCGCACAGCAGTCTCGTCGAGTTAGTGTCGAACAGGGCAACGACTTTCCAGGCTCTTGGATTTTTCTCATCATCGCCATCATGTTCGGCATCGCACTTTGCATCCGGAGCCTTTACTGCCTTTTCACGCCGCAGGCGATCGCCTTCAAATTCACGTTGGTGCCGTCCGCACCTAATTAGGTCGGACTTCTCGCATTCACAGCGATGGTTGTATTCATGTTTGTAGCGTTCATTACCCCTTTACGGCATGTCATCCATGGCATCTAACCCATCGATGAAGCCAACGGCAGGCCGCTGCGCTCCAAGTGTGAAGGATGAATTATGAACAAAGAAGTGCAAACAGAGCTCGTCACCGCCCGCTGTGGCTTATCCTTTTCTCGTCGGGCAGCGGCCTAACCAGTAAGGGCGGAGGTGCCGTGGAAAGCCGTGCGTTCATTGGTGGCCTGATTGTGGGTATCCTTGCCACCGTTACCATGGACGTCGTGGCCGTGATCGTTCTCCGGCTCGGCATCGCGGGGCGGGGGCCGCGCCGAACCGGTCCTGATTTGATTGGACGCTGGATCGGCTACCTGTTGCAGGGCAAGCTCAGGCACACGGACATCCTGCAGACGCCGCCCTTGCGAGGAGAACTACTCTTGGGGTTAGCCGCGCACTATTCGATCGGCATCGTGCTGACCCTTGTGTACCTTGGCCTATTGGTTGTGGCACACGCGACGCCGACCGCCCTCAGCGCCATCCTCTACGGAACGGCCACCACGGTTTTCCCGTGGTTTCTCATGTTCCCGTCACAGGGGATGGGCTGGCTGGGACGGGATGCGCCGGGTGATGCTCACCTGGCTCTTATAAGCCTCTTCAATCACATCATCTTTGGGCTTGGTATAGCCCTGTGGATGGCAGTGATCAGGCCAATCTGAAATTCAGCGGATATTTTCTCGTCAGATGCAGGAGAAGATTTGCGCAGTTATTGAAGCCGGGTGAAATGAAGACACGGGGAGTTGAGATGAAAATATTCTTCGCAGCAGCAGGTGTCGCGTGCCTTTGGATGACGCTTCTCGCCCAAGACGCGTCGCAGAAGCAGGAAAGCAGAACACCGTTCATGGTGTCATTGACGGACTTAAAATGGGTCAAATTGCCCGAGAGGAAGGGCATGCAATTTGCCATTCTCTCAGGCGATCCCAAAATCGGGCCCTATACGCAGATGCGCAAAGTACCCGCAGGCACTGATAACGCGTTGCATTCTCATAGCAGCGAGATCAAGAACGTAATTATCAGCGGAGTCTGGTATACGGGGCCCGACGCGGCCTCAGCCAAAGATTTCGGTCCCGGCTCAGTTGTGGTCATGCCGGGCGACTGGATGCACGTGAGTGGCTGCCGTGCGGGAACCGATTGCGTCTTCTATCAAGAGGGTAAAGGTAAGTTCGACTTCAAGCCGGCTACAGAGCAACATCGCAACAAATAATGCCATCGAATCGAGATCAGCCGTCTGCTATAACCAGAGGATGCAGCTGACGGCTTCCCGGCGTACGTTTACCTTTCTTTATGGCTAGCTTATCTTTACTTCGATCAAGGCGCGGTCTCGATAGCTGTAGCTGATCTTCTTTTCGTTAGGTCTCAATGCTGATGCGAGAATGATATGAGCGACCAATTTCAGCACGTGATGGTGCTGACCTCGATTATCATCGGCTTGGGCATTACGAACCTTCTTTTAGGCGTCAGCGGCGCGATCGAGCGTTACACTGAGGGCGAGCGTCCACTGCAGCTCAGTTGGGCGTCAGCCTTCTGGCTGGCCCAGGTTTTTCTGTGGATGATTCTGTTCTGGTGGTGGGAGTTCCGTTTGGTCGACATCCTGAAACATTGGACGCTATGGAACTATCTTCTGATTATCTGCTACGCAGTTGTTCTGTTTCTTCTCGTGGCTCTTCTCATTCCCAAGGACTGGGACAAAGTCGACAACCTGAATGCATATTTCCTGTCAAAGCGTCGCTGGTTCTATTCAGTTTACCTGCTTGGCCTGGTCATCGATGTGATGGACTCTTATATGAAGGGCGGCTGGACTTATGTCATAGGACTGGGCGTGTTGAGCTGGGGATATTCTGTCGCTGGTATTCCGGTGGCAGTCATTGGATTTCGCTCAAGGCGCATTCGCACGCATGCGATAATGGGAATGGTGTTCTTTGTTTGGCAGGTAATCCTCGGGTTCGACGTTTCCCCGTTGCTCCATCGCTAGACTTAACCACTCGATGAAGCCAACTCCGAAAGAATTCGCGAGCCGACTGGCCGCATTGCGATGCGATCTCAGAATGTTTGCCACAACGCTAGTCGTGGCTTATCTCTGTCTCGTTAGGCCGGCTATTGAGCGTTAATGAAAACTAAAGGAACTGTTGCGATTTTCATCCTAGTCCTTCCACTCTTTTGCGGGACCAGCATCTGCGACGCAGACGGTTTTGATTCGGTTCGCTGTGGATCTGACGTTCGAAACGCTCTCCTCGGCCGCACCATGCCAAATGAGAGGGCGATTGTCATTGAAGAGCGGCACAAAGACCTAGGGCTTAAAGATTTAGGGGGTACAGAAATCTCAGACCGTTTATTCTTAATATCCTGGCGAATCTGCGGCGAGGAGTACGTTCTTCTCGAAGACCAAGGTGTCGTGCGAGACGTGCTGAAATTTCCGAAGCATTCAAAGGACTCACCCCAATTTATTGGTTCGTGTCAATTAAATGGCCACGATGTCCGGGCCACAGCGATTGGTGTGCTTAAGAATGAAAAGGGTGTTGAAATCCTTCCAGCAGCGAGCGCATGGAAGATTGACGACAAACAGAAGAAATTCGTCAAGCTTCAGACAGAAGGACTTCGTTGCTCCCGTGATGGAATAATTACTGCCGACGGTGGGCGTTGAACCCTCGTCTATAGTCGGAGTAACCAACGGCTGCACGCCGTGCTCGCTGGCGCTCGTGCGAGTGAGCCTTATGCGTTAGATCTGGCCCTCATGGACGGCCATAGAATTACTTGTGCGAGATGAGGAAGTATGATGTTCGCGATCAAAGCTGAGGTTGGCGATCCAGAGGCGAAGACGTTCACGTTCGACATAAAGAAGACAATGTATGGTGGCAAGCACATCGCCAAAGGCGATACGATCTTCGTTTTCGCGAGCGAGAACGAAGGCGGGTCAGGTCTCATCGCGAGCGGCGTTGTCGCCTCGGCCAAAGCCATTTCAAAAAAACGCGGGGTCGCCCGGCAAACGCCGCGCGTGAGCATCACCGTCAAACTCATCGCCCTTGCGAAGCGGCGCCTGAGACGGAGCGAGCTCAAATCTTTTTCCGACTGGAATGACGGTCGACCCGAGACCGAGCTCAATTTCAAATTCTATCGTCAGGCAACGAACAAGATTGTCGGCATCTCGGATGAAGCTGCGGCGTTCCTCCGCGGATTCTTTTAACGCGGAATGGTAATGCAGCAATTCGGCTTGTCCTGTTCGCCGGGGGCTGATAACGAAGAATCCATGCTTTCTCTTTACCCGGAGGGCTCCTGGCTAGAAGCCGAAATAGGCGAAACAAACTTTCGCCGAATTGTAGTTAGATCCTTCCGCGTGAATCCTCCCGCAAAACCGAAACATCCGCTCTGGTTTGTGGCGATAGCATTCCTGTTGACACTGCCTTTCGACTTTTACTCGTACATTGGCCAGAGTTTTCTGACGGCATTCGGCCTTGTCGTCATAGCTGCCAAACTTGTGTTCCTGTTTCTTACATTCGACACTCGCGTTTCGCTTGGCATGTCGGAGTGGCAGTTACAGCAGCGATCACGCCGCTCTCGTTGTTACTCGCCAGCATCGGAAGCGCGCCGGGAGAGCGTGCGCACTCTCATCCTCTGTTCGAGTTGGGTGTGGTTGTCGTGTTACTCATTTACCTCTGGCATATTCGAGAGCGGTATCGCCACTATGTTGCAGACAGGATCTAACCAATCGATGAAGCCAACGGCCCCATTGCAATGCGTCTTCCGTGTGTTTGCCACGACACCCTCGACTTCGTCTCGGTTCCCGGCTTCCCTGGTGCGATTTGCCTCTTCGCGCTCACCCACTCCCGCCGTATTGTTGTTCAACGATAGCCATGGCTTATCTCCGTCTCGTTAGGCCTCCATCGCAGCGACTCTGGTCTTGATTGCTATCGACGGAAAGAAGAAGATTAGATGCCCATGAAAGCTGCGGTATTGCATACGCTTGGAAAACCACCTCGCTTCGAGGAATTCCCTGATCCAAAACCGAGCCCAGGCGAAGTGATCGTCCACGTCAAAGCCGCGTCGCTGAAAAACATCGATAAGATGTTGGCCAGCGGTTCGCACTACGACAGCCACCGTGAACTCGAGCCTGGTGTTTGCCGATTCCCGACGAAGTCGATGACGTCACCGCAGCGGCGTTGCCGAATCCAGCCTTATCTTCATGGCTTTCGCTCGTCTGGCGCGCACAAATCAAGCGCGGCGAGACGGTCCTGGTTCTCGGCGCAACAGGGGTGGCTGGTAAACTCGCCGTTCAGATAGCCAAGCACCTTGGCACCGGGCGTGTCGTTGCCGCCGGGCGCAACGAGGAAGTATTGAAGACGTTGAACGATCTAGGCGCCGACGCGACCATTCACCTCAATCAACCGGATAAAGAACTGACCGAAGCATTTATCCGCGAAGCGGGCCACAAGCCTTTCGATGTCATCCTTGACTATCTATGGGGTCATCCTACCGAAGTGCTCCTTGATGCTTTGACTGGCCATGATCTGAAGGCAGAGTCCACGAGAACCCGCCTTGTTGAGATCGGAGAAATAGCCGGGCCGACCATCTCACTTCCTGCCGCTGCGTTACGCAGCTCGGGGCTTGAGCTTTACGGAAGTGGCGGTGGCAGCATTCCGCATTCAGCCATCTTCGACGCTTTCCCGCAGATTTGGACGTTGGCCGCGAGCGGTAAACTCCGCATTGATATTGAGCCGGCTCCCTTGGCGGATGTAGAAAACCTTTGGCAACGGCAAGACTCACCGGGTCGCAGGTTTGTTATTATCCCATCGCCAATTGCGAAGTAGGAGAAATGTTTTTCATAACAAACAAATGAGAAATGATTTGGATTGCGGCGAAATGGAATCCCTCGGGCAGCGGCCTACCCAGATTAGATGAGAAGGCGAAGAGCGTCTGAGCGATTGCGCTCAGGTAAGCTCGACGTCTATGAAGCAACAAACCAAGAGCAGTAACATTACGGTAGGATTGGATTTGGGAGATCGCCGGCACAGGTTTTGTGCGCTGGATGAGCGGGGAGAAGTAGTCGAGCAAGACAGCATCTGCAACGATCGAGTCTCGCTGAGGAAGCTGGCCGGTCGTTATCACGGTGCGCTCGGGGTGACGGAGGCGGGAG
>QHPC01000326.1 GCA_003218915.1 Verrucomicrobiota bacterium | reverse complement strand
GAAAGCCTTGCGACGGGAAAGATTTTCCTCTCGCCGGAATCGTTTGCGCAGCCGCAGATTATCCGCCTCTCCCCTTCAAAAAGGGGAGAGGATCAAGGTGAGGGATCCGAGTTGCAGCTGCTTCAAATGCCAACCCTCACCCTAACCCTGACCCTTGGGAAGGGAGAGGCGAACACAGCTGCCGATTGCGGATATTGATCAGCGCTGATTTAGTGCGTGACCTGGAAAAAGCATGGCCGCAAACCGCAAACCGAACCTAATTCTTTTCCTGCCCGATCAGCAAAGAGCGGATACGCTCGCTTGCTACGGAGGGGTCAAAGTTCACGCGCCAAACCTCAACAAGCTTGCCTCTGAATCCGTGGTATTCGAGCGGACCTACGTCACTCATCCGGTCTGCACACCGTCACGCTCTTCACTTATGACCGGAACCTGGCCGCACATCAACGGATGTACACGGAACAGCGTGTCACTCGATCGCCGATTCCATGTTTTCCCTGAGCTGATGGAGGATCGGGATTATCGCACCGCGTATATCGGAAAGTGGCATCTCGGCGAGGAAGGACCGGCAGGACGCGGATTTGAGGAATGGATTTCTACTGACGATCACGGCGATTACACAAATTTCCTCGCTTCAAAGGGCATCACTCCCGATAAACAAAATGGACGATTTTCGGAAGTAGCCATCAGCAATCTGCCAGTCGATCTGTCGCGGCCAAAATTCCTTGAGAATCATGCATGCGACTTTATCGAAAAACATCAGCGCGATCCCTTCATTCTAGTCGTTGGTTTCGTGGAACCGCATTCGCCTTATAACGGCCCGCTCAATGACGAGCATCCGCTGGATGATGTGGACCTCGATCTCACTGCCACTCTTCCCGAGGGTGAAGACATTCCGCTGCGTTATCGCCTGATGCGCGAATGACAGCAGGCCGAAGCTGTTCTGGATCGGGAGCGCTTGCCCACTCAATTGTTCTTTGGGATCACGCCGGAAGAATATCGCAGCATCAAACAACGCTATTTCGGGTTAGTTACGCTGGTTGATCAAAGCATTGGCGCCATTCTTGAATGTCTGGAACGATTCGGTCTGAGTGATCACACGATCGTTGTTCACACCAGCGATCACGGCGACAGCCTGGGGGCGCATCATCTCTTTGGAAAAGAAACAATGTTCGAGGAAGCCACGCGCGTTCCATTGCTGATTCACCTACCTGGGCAGACACGCAGCAAAACTGTTTCACATCCCGTGAGTCATATCGATTTTGTACCGACATTGCTCGATCTTCTCCGCCAGCCGGGGCACCCTCAGTGCGCCGGCAAAAGTTTCCTCCCATCAATCAACGAAAGTGCACCTGTACCGGAGAATGTCTTTATCGAGTGGGCTCCAAACCGCACGAAAATAAAAAAGGGGACGCGATTGGCGCGGCGACGGATGGTCAAGCGTGCGGTAGAGGAATCCACCCGGACACTCGTTTCTCCCGACGGATGGAAGCTTTGTTTACGCGACAAGGATTCAAACGAGCTATACAACTTAAAGAACGATCCGTTTGAGACAGGCAATTTGTACTCTGATCGACAATATGCCTCAGTAATTTCTCAGCTTGCCGGCGAGGTTCACCGCTGGCAGAGATCCACAAACGACAAGCTCAGACTGTAGGTACGGCGCTGTGTCCCCCGCAGCCAGATCGTCGGCTGCATCCAGAATCCCATCAGCTCGATCGAGCATCGAGAAGCGCGTCACGCACCGCATCCGTTGGCGGCGCAAACGGTGGCAAATAATTGTCGAAATGCTCGCGCACACCGAGCGCTGCTAAACATGGCG
>QHPC01000325.1 GCA_003218915.1 Verrucomicrobiota bacterium | reverse complement strand
CGATTGCTTCGCCTTCGCGATCAAACGCAAAGCGAGTTGATGCATGAACCACCCATCCGAGCGCGCATCGTCTGGTGGATCCACCGCTTTTTCACGCCATTGCAAAAGCCGCTGGGTGTTTGTGAATGCACCTTCCTTCTCGGCGTGACCAGCCGCCGGGAAGAAGAACACTTCAGTCTCGATCTCCTGAGGCTTCAACTCGCCACGCTCCACTTCAGGCGATTCGCGCCAGAAATTCGCTGATTCAATCTCAACCATTTCGCGCACAACCAGCCATTTCAGTTTCGCGAGCGCTGTTCGCTGAAGCCGCGAGTTGGGAGCGCCGACGGCCGGATTCTGTCCCATAAGAAACATGCCCTCCATTTTTCCGTCGAGCATGTCGTAGAGATATTCGAAGAACGAATGGTTGCCGGTGAGTTTTGGAAGAAAATTATAACCGAAATCGGTTTCAGTAGTTGCGTTCTTCCCATAGTAAGCCTTCAGAGTGCTGACGAGGTACTTCGGGTAATTCGACCAGAGACCGGTTTTTTTTGTGTAGTTACCCAGATACTGCTGAAGGGTCTCATCGCCTTTGCGGGGCATCGTGAGATAGCCGGGAAGAATGTCGTAAAGCGTCGGAATATCGGTTGAACCCTGGATTGAAGCGTGACCGCGTAGAGCAAGAATTCCGCCGCCGGGCCGCCCGATGTTTCCGAGCAGCAATTGCAAAACCGAAGCTGCGCGAATGACCTGCACGCCTTTCGAATGCTGGGTCCAGCCGACCGCGTAACAAATCGCAGCCGTGCGCTCCGGGCCAGATGCGGCGGCAAGCGCGTGCGCGACCTTATGAAAAAGATCGGGTGGAATGCCGCATACTTTCTCCACCATCTCCGGCGTGTACCGCGAGAAATGCCGTTTCAATTTCTGAAATACACATTGCGGATCTTGCAATGTGAGATCACGCTGTGGGCGGCTGAGATCACCGCCTTTGTAAAGCCAACTGTCTCCCTCGTAAGCGCGCTTTTCTGCGTTCCAACCAGAGAAATAGCCGTCGCCGTTGTCTTCCGGGTCGCGGTATTCGTCAGACAAAATGCAAGACGCATTGGTGTAATGAACGACATACTCATGAAAGTAGAGATTGTGTTCAATCAAATGCCTGATGATTCCCCCGAGAAACACAATGTCTGTGCCCGCGCGGATTGGCACCCAAATGTCGGCCAGCGCGCTCGTTCGCGAAAAACGTGGATCCACATGGATGATTGTGGCGCCATGCTCCTTGGCCTTCATCACCCAGCGGAAACCGACCGGGTGCGCTTCTGCCATCGACGAGCCTTCGATTAAGATGCAATCGGCATTGGCCAGATCTTGTTGCGCGGTCGTAGCTCCGCCCCGGCCAAAGGAGGTGCCCAGACCGGGCACCGTGCTGCTATGTCATATCCGGGCCTGGTTGGACACACAGACCATGCCCAGGCCTCCAGTGAAAAGTTTTTTGATGAGATAATTTTCTTCGTTGTCGAGTGTTGCGCCGCCGAGGTGACAGATAGCCGTCGTATGATTGACGGCTGATCCGTCGACCTGCCTGACGAATGTGCGCTGGCGCGATTCCCAGACCCGCTCCGCCACCATGTCCATCGCACGCTCAAGCGGCATTTCCGTCCATTCCTTCGAGCGCGGCGCACGGTATTTCATCTTCGTTTCCCGTCGGGAATGCGTAAGCAATTGGTAGGATGCCGCACCCTTTGGACAAAGGTTTCCCTGGCTGATCGGCGAGTCCGGGTCGCCTTCGATGGAGATTAACTTCCCGTCCTTGTGGTAAACCAGCTGGCCGCAGCCGACGCCGCAGTAGGGACAAATCGAGCGCGCGACTTTTGCGTCATCGATGCGCGCGTGCATCGCGCGCGTCTTGTCCGACATCGATTCGAGGCCGGTGCCATCCTTGTGTTCGCGAATTTGCCTAACGAGTGGCCATTTTGAAAGCAGCGCGAACATATTCTCGATTCAGTTCTTCGCGGCTGGAGCGAAATTCAGTCGCTTGAAAATGTCATGGTGCAGCGAGTTAGGCGAGCAAAAATAAACACGGTTGGATACTCACACTGATTATTCACGTCGTGGCGGTCTGACAATGATTGGCAGCAAAATGGAAACAAGCATCACGACTGCGATCACATGAAGCGCGCCGGCATAATTTCCCGCAATCTCACGCATGCGAGCGATGTAAAGCGGCCCGAAGACGCTGGCAAAACTCCATGCCGTCAACATCAACCCGTAGATCGGCCCGACGTTCTTGGGTCCGAAATAATCTGCCGTGAATGCGGGCATGGTACCGAATCCCCCGCCGTAACACATCAGAATGA
>QHPC01000341.1 GCA_003218915.1 Verrucomicrobiota bacterium | reverse complement strand
CGCCGTTCATGTACTGCGTCTTGCCAATGATCTCAGGATCACCTTTGTAACGATTCTTCCACGTCATGTAACTTATGACTGTGACCGGATGGGCGTTGCGACCGGTTCCTTCTTCCGGTCTGAATCCGCGGCCGAGAATCGGCCGCACGCCGAGCGCGTCGAAATAATTCGCGGACACCATTCCTCCGACCGCACGCTCGGCGCGGTCGCCATTGCTCAGCGTTGTGCCGGTGATTTTATCGATGATGAACGACTCGAACAGGGTCGAATTTTTTTTGAGATCGAGGAAGTCGGGATAAGAAAGTCCGGTGAAACCCTCAGCGCCCCGGGTCGTGCAGTTGAGCGCGAACATCCGATCCTGATGCGCGACGAGAGGATAGGGGCGGATGAGAATCCCTTCGATCCAACTTAAGGCGGCGGCGTTGGTGCCGATGCCGAGGGTGAGGCAGAGAATAGCTAGAATGGAAAAGCCAGGACTGCGCCGAAGTATTCGAAAGCCGAAGCGAAGGTCTTGGAGAAACGTTTGCATTTAGTTGGTTACTCGGCGCGTAACGCAATCATTGGATCGACACTCAACGCGCGGCGTGCTGGTAAAAAACAGGCCAGCAAAGCTGTTGAGACGAACAGCAGCGGAATTAAAACAAACGTCGCAGGATCGGTCGCGTTTACCTCGAAAAGCAAACTCACCAGTAGCCGTGTAGCGCTCCAGGCCGCGATCAAGCCAATGATCACGCCCAAGAAAGTCAGCTTCATGCCTTCTCCCATGAACAGAGCAAGGACATGTTTCCGCTGCGCGCCCAGCGCAATACGCAAACCGATTTCTCCTGTCCGCTGTTTCACGGCATAGGCCATCACGCCGTAGAGGCCAATAGACGCGAGCATCAAGCCCGAAACCGCCAGAGTTCCCATCAAAACCGCACCGAAACGCTCGGTTACGAGAACACCGCTCAGAATCGTGTTCATTGTCATGACGTTCGAGATGGGTTGATCCGGATCGCTAGTGTGGATGGCGTCGCGTAGTGCCGCAGTGAGCGAAGTTGGATCGATTCGCGAGCGCACGACCAGATTGAGCGGGAAATCGTTTTCCACTTGCGCGTAAGGGACATACCAGACCGGGCGATTGGTCCGGTAATTAAATAGATCCTCCTTCACGTCTTTTATCACGCCGACGACGGTCATCCACGGGAAGGATTGTCCGGCGCGAATGCGACGGACCCGTTGGCCGATGGGGTCTTTTCCAGGCCAAGCCTGACGTGCCAGCTCCTCAGAAACGACAACAACGGGCAAGCTGTCGGCGCGATCGTTTCTGTCGATTAATCGACCCCTCACCAAGGTAACGCCCAGCGTTTCCAGATAGCCGGGAGTAACAACGCGATGCGCCGTGATGGGCACGTCGTTTGGATTCGGCAGTGGCCGTCCCTCAACATCGAAGATGGCGTCGTAAGCCGTCTCGCGTTCGAGCGGAATATTTGTCGTCATTCCGGCGGCGACGACTTCGGGTAGATTTCGAGTTCGTTCAAGCACCTCATCGGCAAACGCAACACGCTGGTGATATTCCGAATATTTTGAGACCTGCAACACCATTTTCAGCGTCAGGAGATTATCGGGACGGAAGCCGAGAGGAACGTGTTGCAGTCGCTGAAAGCTTTGCATTATCAACCCGCCGCAAATCAAAAGCGTCATCGCGATTGCGACCTCAGCCGCGATCAATCCCTTTAACCAGCGGCGGCCGGCAACGTCGCCGCCACTGCGTTGATCACCCTGTTTAATACCTGACATCAGCTCATGCGCACCGGCGCCTTTAACAGCCGGCAGCAATCCAGAGGCGACGCCGGTGAAGACGCTGACACACAAAGCAAACGCCAAAACCCGCTGGTCGATGGAGAAATTATGGAAAAAGGGGGCTAGTGAAATTCCTCGAATCGGATTCAGGCTCGCGAGGATCGGAAGACCCCGGGCCAATTGCAGATTCGCTACGTTCGCGCAACAAATCAGAAGAAGGAACCCGACACCGGCCATGAGCACGAATAACGCCTTGTGCACCCGACCTTCCAGGTCGCCCAGCAAATCCTGACGAAGCGAGATTACTTTGACCGTCCAGCCGCGACGAAAATTCGGATACTCTTGTTCGAGCTGGCGCGAGATTGCCTTTAGTTCTGAATCCGCCTGGACCAAACTGACGCCCGGTCGTAATCGTGCCACGATCGTATTGTTTGTTGCCGCGCGCTCACTCAAAGGCAAACTGTCGATGTTCGCTTGAGGCGGAACCCAGACATCGGCGATGCCAGGGATATCGAAACCTGGAGGCATTACGCCGACGACATTGTAACTTCGCCCGTC
>QHPC01000340.1 GCA_003218915.1 Verrucomicrobiota bacterium | reverse complement strand
TCAAGCGGCCAGGCGCCTTGCAAGTTCTTTTGCTTCGCTGGCCGGGGCAGAATCTTCCAGTTGCTGCGCCTCGACGTAGAATTCAATTTCCGCCGATCTGAACTCCACTTGCACGGCGTTTCCTGAAGAGTCTTCCCAGCAAACTTCGACGCATCCTTCATCGGTCAAGAACACGCTCGGCCTCGCGCCTTCTGGAAATCTTGCAGACTCCACAAACCGGTAAAACGTTTCCAACACGCGCGGGGATAATGGCCTGCCCGAACCGTCGCCCCATCCGGTGGAATAATAGTGCCGAAAATGGTAGAGCCGTCCCCAACCCTTCGGTCCGAGTTTGGATAACAGCAGTTTTTTGCGACGAAAATTCATGCCGGAGGTCAAAACGTCCACTTCTCCCTTCGCATCAGACCTAGCAGGTTGATGCACGGCATACCGAGATCGCGACAGACATCAGGTATGTAGTGTCTCTTGGCTGGATTACGTTTTTCATGGACGGACGTTTCTTGGGAAATCACGACACCGCCTTGGAGTCTCGCCCATGCAATGACGTACGCGTCCGCAGACTGATACGGACTCTTCGCGTCAATTAGATCGGGATATTTGGCTTCAATCGACGCACCTTCGAGTTGAACTTCCGGCGCAAGCGGCACGAAGAGGTTCTTGTGGCTGCTCGCCCAGCTCTTTAAGTCCGGTGTTCCCACGGAATCAGTCTCATCCTTCACTAGTTCGACCGCCCGAAAGTCGCCGCTCTTGATGAGATCTTCAATTTTCTTCCTCAGCGTCACAAACACGTCCAGCGGATAGTACCGCGCCTGCCAATCCATGAAGAAGCTCGTATCGACGGAATACACGCGTGGAGTTCTCCCCGTCAGTCGCCATCGTCTGCGCTCTGAGCATAGCCGCTGGGGCCTCCCGCTAATTCCTGTCGAAGTTTCTCCACATGGTCAAAGCGTAGATCGAGATAGCGACAGGCATCAACCGATGTGATCCGATTGGCGTCGAGGGCTTCCAACACCAATTGAACGAATGGGCGTCCGCTGCGTCCCAAAGTTTTTTCCACTGGCGACGCAAACCCGCCGCGGCGTGGCGGAAGAGTTTCCACGTAAGCGTCCCACTCCTCTTTCCATTGTCGATAGCCGTCCCAGGTGAACGCGCCTTCCGCCCGAAGCCGCGTAGCCATTGCCAACGGCGTGACGCGAAACGTAGAAGCTAATCGCCTGACCAACGGCACATCCCACGCGTCGCGCTGGACCGACATTCTGCGCAGAAAATCCACCAATAACTCCTGCGGGATCAGGACCGCGCTGGCGACCTCCTCTGCAAATCGTTCCAATTCTTGCAAGCTTGATTCTGTGCGACGCTCCCACTCTGCCGGCTTTTCCTCATTCCCATAAGCCAAGGCGACATGCACCAATTCGTGCACCAGCGTAAACGACCGCGCGCCAGCCGAGGTCTCTTTGCTATTGATCCCAATCGCCGGCAGTGGAAACAAGGGCAGCGTCACGCCACGCGCTTGTGTCAGGCTGACTTTCGGAAACATGAACACCAACACGCCTGCCTGCTCGACCGCTCCGCGCCAGCGCCGCCATGCCTGCCATGTGTCTCGCCAATTCAATTGCTCTTGCGCGTTGACGCCAAGAAGATTTCGGAGCCTTCCGCCGACTGCCACGGGCGGCTCTGTCGGGTGCGCGGCGACGTTAAATTCTGTCACGGCATGACCCAATTCACCGCTTAATTCAATGGCCGTCTCCCGTCGCTGCGACATCACGCGAATGGCCAGTCGTAGTTCTGGCGACTCCGCGCCCGGTCGAATACCGGGCAGACGACGATATTCCGCAGCCAGCGGCGGCAACGATGGCGGTTGCGGCAAAAAGAAAATCCCCAGGGCGCGATGATAAAACTTGGCGAGGTTCTGTGCCTGGCGCAGCGTCGGCTTCGCGTCGCCCTGTTCCCAGGCGAGCAACTTTTCAGCGGGTACCCCCGCGCGCTTCGCAGCTGGCTCGGGATCGTAACCGCTCTCTTTCCGCGCCCATTCAAGCACGGACGGTGTCACCATTGCTGGAATCGAGG
>QHPC01000339.1 GCA_003218915.1 Verrucomicrobiota bacterium | reverse complement strand
CCGAGCCGTTGCCGGTCGTGAGCCTCGAGACGCAACAGTGTGCTTTCCAACATCTGGTCATCTGCGCCATTCATCTTTCGCAAAGTGTGAACCGCTCGACGCGGCAGGTGCCTGCGAGAACACGATCATGTTTCCGATGATCGGCGTCAGGATTCTCCAAATCCCGCTCGGCTTCGACTCTGTAACGTGCCTCGCGTGATTGCGCGTGAAGTAGACAAGCAATCAGGTCGGCCAAATCATCGTCTGTCCGCAGGAGCTGTGATGACTGAACACGTTTCCCAAATCGTTTGAATGCTTCATCGGCGAACCGGTTCGCGCGGGTAACTGTGAGGGAATCACGCAAAGTCGCAGCGAGCTCTTGGCGCGAATTTTCTAACTCTTCGGCGGTCGGCTCATCGTAGAGTGGCTCGACTTCGCCGATGCTTGCGCGCAAGCGAGGTCTGTAGAGGCTCTCAAGACCCGCCAGGAGTTTCACATCAATCATCAACAACGCCGGTAGATCCTCCCGCTGCAGTTCCGCATCGGCCATAGTCCGTCCTGCGATGAGCGCGTTTACAGTTTCAAAAAACCGCTGTACTACGCGGCGATGCTCACCAGTCACTTCCTGGAGATAACGGAAACGAGCCAGTGATTTGCGCGCGAATTCCGCCGTGCGCCGATCTATATCATCGGCGGAAGGGACTACGCGGTCGAGGGCCTGTGCAAGCTCATCGAGGCGCTGCTGGACTCGCGCCATTGCCGTTCCTGCATCTAGCCCGTTCTCGCGTCGGAGCAGCTCCTCCTGCATTCGACAGAGGAGTTCCGCGTCGTTTTGCAACGCGTCGACCTGCACACGTGCCTCAGGTAATCGAGTCGGCAGTCGCGAACGCACAAGTTCTGCATAGGCTGTGTGTCCGACCTGCGTCGCATACTGGTCGAAGACAACCTCCAAGTTTTCCCGGAGCGACTGTGCTCCGAGCTGACGACGCGTGTGACGCTCAATCGATTTCGCTACAGCACGCAACTCTTGAACGCCATGTCGTATGTCTTCGAGACAGGCTTCGACCGTTTGCCACGGCTCGTTGGCAAGAGCTTGGCGGTTGCGCAAAGCGTTGCATGCGGCAACAAGCTTGTCCGAGAAGACCGCTGCGCCAGGTCTCGCGATCTTACGCAACGCTTCGAGTATGATGGCAGCGTTTGGTTCGACGAGAATGAATCGCTGATAGTCAGCGCGGTCCTCAGGCTGCAGCCACCTCGCAGTCAGTAGGCGCTCCATTACTAGACGCGCGCGCTCGCGAATCTCCAAACCGATGGCTTCCTCGATGTCGACTTCCGCATGTTGTTCGACGACTCGCTCAGCAATCGCAATTGCTTCCTCGCGCGGTAGCGCTCCACTCCGTAGCGTGGACTCGACCTCCAGAGCGTCCGCCACGTCGACGTACACGCGTGCCGCAGGAGAACCCAGCAGGCTCAGAAACTCGGGTCTAACTTCACGAAAAAGTTCAAGCGATAACATTGGAACCTACTAAATGGACGCTGGGCCTTTGCGGAACCAGTCGGAGTCGTCGGGATCTTCAGGATTCGCGCCAGCATATTCGCCTTCGCCGCTGAGCAGCTTTGCGTGGTGCTCTTCGAAGCTGTCGGAGATGTACTTGAGGAAGATGAGGCCGAGGACCACGTGCTTATACTCCGCCGCGTCCATGTTGCTGCGCAGCTTGTCGGCGGCGAGCCAGAGCTTCGCTTCGAAGCCGCTGTTAGCGGAGTTGTTTGAAGAGTTTTTGGATTTCCCACGCGCCATTTGAGAGGCAACCCTAGCCGAAAGTTTTTCCGATTGGGAGCGGAAAAGATAAAGAAATCTTGTGAAATCAGTTATTGCTTTGCCGGTGAGAAGATCTGTTTCCAATCGTTCTTCATGCTGATGACGATCCAGCCTTTTTTCTTCGCCTCAGCGATGAGCGCATCGCTGAACGTCCCGATCTTCGATTCGGCGCCATAGGCGTACTCACGCTTGGCATCATCGTGATGAACGAGCATCATCAATCTCGCGCCATCACCCGCACCTGCGTATTCGAGCATCTCTGGTCGCGGGTCGAATTGCCGAAGGCACCTTGCGGGCGACGACCGATGACCATGTTGATCCCTTCCGCCTTGCCGGTTTTGTCGTCGATCAGCAATACCTCAGGCAGTTTGATAAGCTGGGGCGTGCCTGCCTTGTCATAATCGTATTTCACCTTGCCCGTGCTGCCGACGACCTCCTCAGGCATTGTGGCGAGGCAGGCCGGACATTACAGCGTCACTGATTGCAAAAGCTGGAACTGCATCTTGGTTCCAGGCGTAACCGTCAATGTGCCGGCGGTATGTCCGTACTGCGCTTGGCGCGCTGTCCTCACCGGGCTGCTCGGTTCAACGCTGTTGGTCTTTACCGCGACATTGCGTCCGTTCACCGAAACGGACGAGAGTTCTACAGTGAGCGGCTCATTCCTACGGGGATTGTAACGAGACGATTTAATCTTGCCGAACCCACTACATCTTTCGAGGTGATAGGGCTAACCGTAGTTACTGTGAGTGTCGTACCAGCGGGTATCGATGCAGCAAAAGAATTTGCAACCGGATAGACTGTTACGATTGCGAGCAGGAGGAGTAATTTCCTAGTCATAGGTCTTGTTTATTAGTGTTCGATTGGGATTCGAGAATGCAAAAGGATTTTGCTTGACGTTAGCCTCGCTTCGCTGGTGCGGCGGCAAGTCGGGGTCAAGAAAACCGAGAGCGTGTAAGCACAGTGTAGCAGGGCCGCCGCGACGGGGATCGCATCCCAGCGCATGTGCGCAAAGATCCGGGAATTCGTTCTGGGGCATTCGACGATTGCAGACTCGCTTGATGATTGAGGCATAGTGGTTGGGATTGCTTAAGTCTATCGCCTTCTGCGCAACCGGAGTATTGGACTTTAGGCCTATACCAGCGCGACCTGCCCGCCGATTTGTCATTTCGACACGTGGTATCTCTCGAAATAGTAAGTCATCGTGAAGTTTACCTGAAACCTCTTATTGCCGCCGTCGAACGGCTTCTCGAATGTGGCGCTGAGGACGAGTGGGACATTCGGAAGGCGTTTGGCCACGCCAACCTCTACGGTGTGAGTCCAGCGGTCGCCATTTTCAAAATCGACCTTGGCTTTGTATCTCGTACCAATGGACCAATCGTACGGCAGGATGAAAGTTGCCGGTAGGGATAACTCAAGATAACGCTGTGGCGACACGTTATGCTCTTCAGCGATGGAATGGCTGTATTCGACGGTCGGTGTAAGCGTGAGCCAGTTTGTGACATCGTGCGCGACGGACCAAGACGAGTGTAGGCGCCACACACTGTCGCCAAGGGCTGGATTCGAAGCAGTATCAGCATGTAACTCGATGCCACCGCCCGTACGCCAACTGTTGCTGAGACGAAAAGCGGTGCCTGTTGCAACCTCGATATCGCCCAGACCGCCTATGTCGGCGTGGCCCGATGCCTCGTCACTCCGATTATAAACGAACGGCAACTTAAGCCGCACAGCCCAGTCTTGCCGGTCGCTAACGCGCGAGCCCCACAAACCTCCCAGTGTCCACGTGGCCTCTTCTGCACCGTGTTTGTATTGGTCCCACTCTGTATCGAGC
>QHPC01000338.1 GCA_003218915.1 Verrucomicrobiota bacterium | reverse complement strand
CTCAGCCCCGCAAGATCGCCTTTCACGTCCGCCATAAAAACCGGCACACCGCGCCCGCTGAAATTCTCCGCGAGCGTTTGAAGCGTGACCGTTTTCCCAGTGCCAGTGGCGCCGGCGATCAAACCGTGGCGGTTTGCCATTTTGGGGAGCAAAAAGATTTGTTCCTTCGACTCAGCAACGAGGATGGGATCGGCCATGATTGGACATTAAGATTTTGCCAACGGCACCGCGATTGTCCAGCGCTGACCGCGCACCGCGGACAAGGTCCGCAGCTACAACTCACGCTTGCGCCAGGCTCCAAGAACGAGCCCGCTAATCGCAAAAGCGACAAATGCGCGGCCCATATCGATCAAAACCAGCGGCCACGGATTCGTTTCAAACGCCGCGAACGCCGCGATGGCTGCGTACTCAACAAACAAAAAGCCAAAGAAGCAGATTAACGCGATCTTTAACCCCGCGATGGCAGTATGAGCATGAAGTTTGTAAATTAGCCACGCCAAGGCGTAGTTCGCAAAGATCGCCGCAACGATTGCAATCAGGTACGGCGCCACGCCAAAAACGCGTTCGATGTCTGTCATTGTGCGAGCGTGATAATTCAGCCAAACCTCTCCAAACAAGGCGTACCATCCCAATCCGATAAAGAAGTGGACAACGACGAGAACCCAAACCGCAAGGTGATGGATCTTGTATTTCATCAGCTTCTAATTATCCAGCGATCGGAATTTGGATTGCAAGCGGATTCACACGCTAGGTGGTTGTTGGTCTGACAATCGGTGCAGAGTCCCTCAGTAGAGATACGGCTTAGAAAGTGGAAACGCGTTTTTGATTAATTCGACGCGCGGTTTCGCATCGTCTGCAGTAATGACTTCGACGACGTCGAACCGGAAAAGAATGTCGGGATTATCCAGCATTCGTAGCCAGGCTAGGGCACCACGAGAAATTCGTTTCTGTTTTTCGCGATCAACTGCTTCGACGGGCCGGCCGAAATCTTCGCGCCCGCGGGTTTTTACTTCGATAAATACCAGCGTGTCGTTATCACGACAGACAACATCGATCTCACCTCCACTGCGACCGCGAAAATTGCGGAAGAGGACCTTGTAACCGCTACGCCTGAGGTACCGACACGCCAACGTCTCGCCGCGCGCGCCTCGCCGGAGATGACCGGATTTGGACGATGTCCTCCAACGCGAGAAGCGGCTGCGCCACCGGCTCGAAAGACCGGCGATGGATTGGGCAAGGGCCGAATTCATGGAGTCTCAGCAGGTGCAACTCGGTTCCGTAACCTTTGTGCTGGCCGAAGCAATACTGCGGGAACTGGGCGCAAAAGTCACGCATCATCCGGTCGCGCGTTACCTTGGCGATCACGCTGGCAGCAGCGATGCTCAGACTGATGCAGTCGCCGTCGATGATGGCCGTCTGCGGAACCGGGAAAGGAATGACGGGTAGTCCATCGATCAAGACGTGCTCCGGCGGATCGATCAGAGCCGTGATCGCCAGGCGCATCGCTCGATGGCTCGCGCGCAGAATGTTGATGCGATCGATCTCGGTGGAGTCGATCATACCAACGGTCCATCTGACTTCGGGATTGGACACCAGCTCCGAATAAATTTCGTCGCGCAGTTCCGGCGCGAGTTGTTTGGAATCGTTTAGGCGGCGATGACGAAATTTTTCAGGTAGGACCACCGCAGCGGCCACAACCGGGCCCGCCAGCGCCCCGCGACCAGCTTCATCAATCCCTGCAATCCGCGCGACACCGGTAGCGCGCAGTTTTTTCTCGTAACGAAATCCGCATCGCCGGTACATCCGTGCAAATCATTGGCAGATTTGCGCGAGTGACAAGTGACATGTGACGAGTGACCAGAAAAAAATGACAGGCGTGCAGCTCGTCACTGATCACTCTCTTACAGCTGTCGCTTCCTTGCCCTTGCGAGTGCGAAGATAATTTAGTCTGGCGCGACGTGCGCGGCCTTTTTGCTCCACTTCTATCTTTGCAATGCGCGGCGAATGCAGCGGAAATACACGCTCAACGCCTTCTCCGTAGGAGATTCGGCGCACGGTGAATGTTTCATTGAGTCCTCGGCCCTTACGGCCAATGACTATGCCAGCAAATATCTGGACTCGTTCTTTGTCCCCTTCCACCACGCGGGTGTGAACGCGCACGCTATCCCCGACAGAAAACGGTGTGGCGTCGCTTCTGTGCTGTTCTTTCTCAATGGCATCGATGATCTGATTCATGAAAAATTCCCCCTCCCCACCCGCTCGGGCGGGCGAACAGTTTCCAGCAGGATAGGTGAAATTGCAACCGTCCACGGGATCATTTAGCGATCTAACAAGTTTGAGGTTCAGCGAGCGCATTACCGCTAATCCTTGAATCGCTAACTCATCAAATTGCGTTATGTTCGGGATCCATTCGCGCCCGTAGCTCAACTGGATAGAGCGACGGCCTCCGGAGCCGTAGGTTGCGCGTTCGAGCCGCGCCGGGCGCACCACCTCTGAAAAGGTGGCTTTCCCAGGTAAA
>QHPC01000337.1 GCA_003218915.1 Verrucomicrobiota bacterium | reverse complement strand
GTGCTGGTCGTCGGCGCCGAACAGCAGAAGACAATGTCGTCGCTCGATGGATCGGATGTGCTCGGTGCAGCTGCCGATTATCACAATGAAAAGCCGGAGTACGGCGATTTCATGTTTCCAAAATTATTTGGGCGAATTGCGCAGATTTATATCGAGAAATACGGCGCGAGCGAAGCAGACCTGGCGTTGGTTGCATGGAAAAATTACGCGCACGCCAAGCTGAATCCGCTCGCGCAGATGCGGGACGCCGATCTCACTCTTGATTGCGCATCGCAAGTTTCGGATAAGAACCCGAGCGTCGCACCACCACTCAAAGTCTCCGATTGTTCTCAGATTACCGACGGCGCTGCGTCGGTTGTGCTCGTTTCCGGAAAGTATCTGGACAAAATCGGCCGCGATAGAAGCAAGACTGCCCGACTGCTTGGCTACGGTCACACCACCGATTATCTGCCGCTCGACAAAAAGGATGCGCCCACGTTTTCGATCGCGCGAAAAGCGGCCGAGAAAGCTTTTCGCATGGCCAATTTGACGCCGCGCGACCTGCAAGGCGCAGAAGTGCACGATTGCTTTTCCATTACTGAAATTGTCGCCTACGAAATCCTCGGACTCGCCGAGTCCGGCAAAGGCGTCGAGCTCGTGAAAAGCGGAGCCACAGCGTTGCCCCAGGTGCGCACGGAAAAATTCAAAGGGCCTTTTCAAATTCCCGTGAACGCGGGTGGCGGCTTGATCGCCGACGGGCACCCCGTGGGAGCAACCGGCGTTCGCCAGGTTTTCGAAGCGTATCAGCAGCTCACGGAACAGGCCGGTGCGCGGCAGATCGAGAGCGCGAAAAGATTCCTCACATTCAACATGGGCGGCAGTCTCACGACTTCTGTCGCCATGGTTTGGGGACGCGACTGATCGAGTCCGAAATTCGTAATTCGAGATTCGTCATTCGGCGAATTGACGACCTGGCATAGTTCGTAATGCAAGATCCGTGATTCGTGTGCCGAATCACGATTTAACGAATCACGAAGCAAGGCGATTTGCACTTCAACAATTCAACGAATCACATTGCGAAGCCGCTTTCACGTCCAGATGACAGTTGGCGCACGTTTCTGGGATGTGGTCTCGCTTGCAATTGAAGAGCTGCCTTCTGTGATCAAAGAGGATGTCGAGGACTATCTCGAAAATCATCCGCGCACCCCGGCTGCACGTTTGCGCCCAAGAATGGGAATGGTCGGCGACATCTGGCTGGCATTTATCGGCCCAGAAGTGCGGAGGGGCGCCAGCGGACTGGGGGAAACGCCGCGCGACGCCTTGACAGATTTCAACCGGCATTTCATGGAGCCGCTCATTTCTCGAAACGGCTCCGAACCAGCGGAGACCGAATGATAGAAATTCAATGCCTTCATGAAGGTTCCATTCATGCTCGGAGAGGTTGGTCACTTCGGTTTGGCTGTGCGTGATCCGAAGAAGAGCGCGCAATGGTTCCAGCGCGCGCTGGGGTTGCGCAAAGAATTCGATTTCAACAATGGAGTCGCGGTGGGCAACGACAACGTGACAATTGCGTTGTTCAAAGGTGAACCGTCGCCGGAAACGATTGATCACATGTCGTTTCACCTGCCGAACATGGCGACATTACGAAAGGCGCTCGCACATTTGAAAAGTGTCGATGCCGACATTGAGGATCCCGGCGACGAAATCGGTCCGGAAGGTCCGGGATCAAAAAACATGGGCCTTTGGTTTCATGATCCCGACGGTTATCGCTGGGAGTTAAGCGTGCTCGGCGGCAAATAACTATGTGACCGACCGGTTCGCGCCGCGCCGGGACTGAGCGCATCACCCAATCGGGTGAGGACTAACGAGTAAGTAGCGCACAAGAAGGTGCCTGCGTTGACACGATATTTAAGGGCCTTAACTTTTTCGTCCAAAATTGAAAATGATCATCCAAGAAAAGGGGGACGGAAAAGAGTTCATCTCGCACGCGCCAGGGTATTGGCCAGAGACGGCTCACTGGGACGATTGGAAATGGCAGCTCAAGAACAGGGTCACCTCCCTGGCTCAACTGGAAAAGCATCTGGAGCTGAGTGACGAGGAGCGTAGCGGCGTTTTGCTCTCAGGCGACAAACTCGCGCTCGCGGTCACACCGCACTTTTTTAACCTGTTGCCGCGCGACAATCCCGAAGATCCGATCCGGCGTCAGATGATTCCACGGATCGAGGAAACCTGGTCATCTCCGTACGACATGGCCGATCCGTGCGGCGAAGATTCGCACATGCCTGTGCCGGGATTGGTCCATCGTTATCCGGACCGCGTCCTGTTTTTAGTAACGGACCGTTGCGCCAGTTACTGTCGCTATTGTACCCGCAGCCGGGTCGTCAGCGGCGTAGGCGAACAGGAATTGCACACAAATTTCGAGGAAGCGTTTCGTTATCTCGAAGCGCATACCGAGGTGCGCGATGTCCTGTTAAGCGGGGGCGACGCGCTGATTTTTTCCGACGAAAGGCTCGACAAGCTGCTTTCGCGGTTGCGGTCGATTCCGCATATAGAATTCCTGCGAATCGGCACGCGTGTTCCG
>QHPC01000041.1 GCA_003218915.1 Verrucomicrobiota bacterium | reverse complement strand
CAGGGTTTCCACAGTGGAATTGTCGGAGGGGCAACTAACTTCAGATTGTGGCGAGTGACGCCTGCGCCAGCTTTGTCGCGAAGCTCTTCGCGTATTTGCAGAGCTTGCTCAAGCGATTGCCGTGCTTCGGAAAGGTTCCCCTCACAAATTGCTTTCGTGCCATCTTGATGACGTACCCACCCCAGAGCGGCTTTGTCGCCTGCGGCAGTCGCGGATTGAGCCGCCAAGCACAACGCATTCGTCCAGGATTCCCAGCGACCGGTCAAAACCAATGGGAGCTCAAGCGACCTGGTTATGCGCATGACCTCCGCTGCCAGCCCGAACTTGACGCCCCAGCGCAGGCTGTGCATCAAAACAGGCAGTGTTTCGAGAATTGTTTTTACGTCGCGCTGGCGAGGCTCAACCCAATCTGCAAAATAGGCGACGGCTCGTTTGCGCTCCTCAGCTGCCTCCGTCGGCTCCGGCATGAATAGAGCAAATTCTCCCGCGAGCGTATAACGCCGCTGGCTGCGCACGTCCACAGCGTCGTCAGGCTTTTCCGGCGACGAGGTCGCCGGTCGCTCCTGCTCTGTCACGACATGATCTACAAACCATGACCTTACGACTTTAACGCGCGATGTGTCGGCCGTTCCCGGCGGCGGTTGCAGTCCCACGCCGAGCGTCTCAAGAAGTCGATCATGGCCTGCCTTATAGTCCAGCGAGAGATCAACGTACTGTAAGCGGCGCAGTCGAAATGGAATTTTGCATTGGCTATGCAGGACAGGGACAACCGTTTTGCCATCTTCCAACGCAAGCGAGACCTCGTCCATCACGTTAGTGGATTCCACGGCGGCTGGCGAGAGAACCACCACGAGTTGGAGACACTTTGCCAAAGCGTCCTCGACGGCACGGTCCCAGCGCTGACCAGGTGCGATGTCGAGTTGGTCTACCCATACGCCGGCACCTCCCGCACCCAAGTCTTTGGCAAGACGCAGCACGAACTCGGCGTCTTCACGAGCATAGCTCAGGAAAGCAAATTGAATGGGCGTTTGTAATGGCTGTGTGTGTTTTGCTGCCAGCGGACGATTCCGAAATTCCGCCCGCTCGTCTTTGGCAAATCCGCCAGTCGCACCCATCCGTTGAGTTCGCGTGGAAGACGCGTGAGTGCGCACTAGGTGACGCTCTTCAAGTTCTTCCAGAATTGTCTCAACATTGTCGATCTGCAGCAATTCGCCGAGCATTGCTGCTTGCACTGGAGCACCACTAAAAATTGCAAGCGCGGAAAGAATCCGTCGCTGCGCGCTGGAAAGCGATGCGGTGATATGCGCCGCTAATTTCTCTGGTGAACCATCTGATCGCAAATCCTGCGCAACGTTCGTCAGAGAGCGATCATTCAACCGCGCCATTGCAACCTCTTGGAGAATGCGCAGAGGATTCCCTTTAAATGCGGACGTGATTGGTTCGACGCTCAACCCTTCATCCGTTGTCAAAGGTCGGCTCAGTTCTCGCTCGATTAGTGCGCTTACATCTTTCGCCGGCAGGCCAGCAAGCTGCGTCGCGTGCGCTTCACTACCCCACAAATGCCGCTCAGGAGAACCTAGCAAGAACGTGCATCCCGCGGCGACGTTCATTACTCGCTCAGCCTCAGCGCGTGTTAACTCGGCCGCGTCAAGGATGACCAAAGCGTTTTTTGTCTGCAAGTCGTGGCGTAATTGCGAATCAGCCGGTTTAAAAGGAGCGTCGCATTCGAAAAAATCACCCCAGAGCAGCTGCAGTACGTCTTCAGGCGGAACGCCGCGTACCTCCCGATAAATGATACCGTCTTGGAAAAGCTTAGAATTGATCGTGTGTGCCAAATGGCGCAAAACAACAGTCTTCCCTATTCCTGTCTCCCCAAAAAGCTCCACCGACTCCAGACTCTCCAGCGCGCGAATCGCTGCTGCGGTCTCTTCAATGCGATCCAAAATAGCCGGAAACGGCCGCGGTCGAAGCTGGATCGGGACTGGACGCGCCTTTGGTCGAGGCTGTTGCCTCGATGCGGCCGCATCAACGATTCCTCCGTGGACTGAACCGATCCGCAGGACGTGTGTGCCAACCGCGATCTGGCCACTGTCCTCTCTTTGTACGCGAGTCTCGATCCGTTCCACCAATGTGGTTTGGTTGGCCATTGGCGATCGCTTAGTAAGATTAGGGACGAGTTGCCTCTTTTTCAACTAAAATCGCAGAAGCCATTAAAGCGGAGCCTAGGCTCCGGGCAACAGAGCACCCACGCTTGGCGCGTCCCGGTTGCGAAGCCTAGCGCGCTACGGAGTTCTTTGTTCCCTTGGAGTCAAAGTTCTAGCTGAGCTCGGTGCCCCGGTCCCTTTGTGGGTAACATCCCCCGGTGGAAAGGATAGGTAACCTATTTGGTAGCGCGGTATCTTTTACCTCGCGACGATCGTGTTTAAGAGTCACTTGTTCTGCCAATTGACCTAACGGTGCAAAATTTGAAAATTCCGAATTTCGAATTTCGAAACGTTGGACTAAATCGCAACCTGAAAATTCAGGTTTTCGTTGCTCAACTAACAATTAGTCAGCACTGCCAGGTCCCTGAGTTGCGATCAACCGGGCACTCTCTCAATTGGCTCCGCCCTGGAGACGCGCAGACTTTAGATTCAAACGAACGTGAGCTTTTGGCCGAGAAGCTTTTTTCAGTGTCGGCAGGTCTGGATCAAAAAAAGCAAGAGCGTGCGGCGGTTTGATCACTCGGATTCCAGCAGCGCGTTGTTGGTCTACAATCTGATCGCGGAGTGCTTGCATACGTGTCCAATGCACCTTCGGACGGAAATGATGCTCCGCATGATAGCCGTTAAAAAACCAGATCCAATTGTAAAGTTTCTCGTAACTGCTCACGCCCCAGGCAAGCGGTTCGTCCGGATTGCCACCATAGTGGCGGTAGTAGCCGTTCAGGTAGGAAAGGCAATGGCCAAAGTACCAGAACGGAATGAGGAAGCAGACGTAACGCCAGTTAAGAAGGCCGAGAATGACAAACGTGGAAACGAACAACGTTAACTCTGTAACTCCCCAGAAAGCGTCGCGCGGGTTCTTGCGTTTCAATTGCCTGTAAACCGTCTTTGGATCTTCGCGGAAGAAACTCAGGAAAGTGTACTTAAGCGGGTGCTCTGGCTCACCGTCATGTCCATGCTTGTAGATCGAAATCCAATCGACTGTCTCACCATTCTCATTGGGCCGGTCAGCGTTTCCCCTGTGATGCTGCATATGAATGCATTCGTAAAAAATCTGGCTAAAACCAACGGTGATTGATTCAAAAGTGCTGAACAGGCGGTTAAGCAATGGTGATCGGAAGTAAGGATTATGAATGAAATTGTGCGAGATGCCGTTGATATTCCATGAAATGCTCACTGAATAGACGAACCCAAGAACGAGCATGATCCAGAGCGGGACCCGCGGGAAGAGATAGAACATTCCGAAGAAATAGACGCAGTGAAAAATCGCAGCCAACACAGGGATCGCGTCCCAACGTGTGTGCGCAAAAATCCTCGAATTGGTTTGCGGCGATTCAATCACGACTGCGTTTGATTTCATCACGTTTAGTTCCTGCCGCGCAGAGTAACTGGGTCAGTGAGGTGTGACCAGTCAAAAAAACCCGGTCGGTCTCAAATCGGATAGAGAGACGACGACTGGATTGGCTTCAGGCAAAAGAGTTACGCCTGCGTATGGCGCGCGTAATGCCTTTCGACGCGCTTTGGAAGCAAGCGTTTGCGGCCGCGTTGGCGGCGGCGTGCCAGGGTCGCGCGTCCCCCTTTCGTCTTCATGCGGGCACGAAAACCATGCTGGCGTTTGCGTGTTCGCTTGGATGGCTGGTAAGTGCGTTTCATAAAACCGAAAACCGACTCGGCGCGATTTAAGAGCGGCTAAAGTAAGGTCGAGCGCAATATTGTCAACGGCACCAAGCGCATCAATAGTTAACGCCAGCAGGGCGTGTCAGGCTAATTTGATTGCCAGAATGGCGGATTTTTGGAATAAGCACTGCAAGCAATGGGCGAAAAAGAACATGTAGTGATTGAGCCGGCGACCGAGGCTGATCTCGACGAACTCTCGGAAATGCTCGGTGGATTGTTCTCTCAGGAAGGCGATTTCCGTCCGGACAAGGAAAAACAACTTCGTGGTTTGCGCCTGATTTTCGAACAACCAAGCCGGGGGCGCGTCTTTGTCTTGCGGCAGAACGGGGCGATCGTGGGAATGATCAATTTACTGTTTACCATCAGCACTGCTGAGGGCGGCTTCGTGATCCTGCTCGAAGATCTGGTGGTCCACAAACAATACCAAGGCAAGGGTTACGGTTCGAAGCTTCTCCAACATGCGATTGATTTTGCGAAACAGAAAAATTTCCTCCGCGTTACGTTACTGACCGACCGACCGGAAAATTTGGCGCAGGAATTTTTCCGCCACCACGGTTTCGTTGAGTCTTCGATGATTCCGATGCGCCTGTGGATCACGCCACAACAAAATAGTGATCAGTGATCCGCCTTCGCCGAGGCTACGGCGGACAGGGCGGCGATCGGTGATCTGTGGCGCTCCGCAGTGTTTTTGCCATCGATCCATGCACTGAGTTGGGGTGCGAGGCGTTTTTTGAATTCTGATCGGAACTGAACTTCATCCAGGGCCTTTGCTACTTCCGGAGCGCTCGCAGCCGGCAGATTGTTTTTCGCGTATGTCCTCAGCTCCTGGGCGCGCGAAGCGTCCGAGAAAAAAGTGAACAGCCCGGGCGCATACGTGTTAGCGCCCAGCGCATCGGTCTTCGCGAGGAGCGTTTTCATGTTCGCCATGGCAAAATCCCACGCGATATCTGGATGACCACTTTCTCGAGCGACTCTCAAGACAAGAAAGACCGCGCGGCTCGTTGGCAACTCGTCCGTAAGCGCGATAGGAAGGCTCTTCTTCGCCAATTTGGAATCGATCGCACCGGACAGCGCATCGTAATAGTTTTGTTTTTCTTCAATGCTCGTCGTCTTGAGGCCGAGTTGGTGAAGTTCATTCCATGTCGATTCGTCAGCATACCGGCCCACAACTGAAAAGACCGCCGCCCGAAGATCGGGAGCCAGCGATTCTGGATTTGCGAGATAACCTTTAAAACGTTCGCGACAACTCGCGACGATTTTTGGATCGTTGAGGTTTCCGAGCGCGGTAATCAGGCTCGCCCTCAGGTTTGCCCTGGCCGGTTGCTCGTCTGGTCTAGCTTCCCAGCCAACCACATCAAGGGTAGGACGCAAGAGTGACCGCGCATATCGCTGAAATTCCTCCCGTTCAGAACTGCCACTCAAGAGCCGGTTAATAAAATCCAGCACGTGAATGATCTGTTCGCGCTCGGCCAGTTCGGTCGAAGCCGGCAGCTTTTCGACCAATTCAAAGTAGAGAGCGATGGGGGCCCGGTTCGCCTGGACCAGAGCCCAGGCGTCGCTCAGTAGATTGACGCGATCCTCAACGCTCAAATTCTTCAAAGCCACGAGCAATAATTTCCAGAATGCCTCGTCGTATTCGACGCGATAATTTCCGGCGCCGTTTAGATTCAGCTTGAGCGCTCGATCTGCAGGAATGTTGTGAATGCTATCAAGCTTCCTGGTCATCAACAGTGTCGCAGGAGTTTCACCTGCCTTCGCTGAAGCTTCGGCGGGCATGCCGACAATTGCATATGTGAGAGGAATTTTCCATTCGAGCGGCGGAGCGCTCGGGAAATTGACGGTAAACCGGTCTTGGGTGAGCGAGACGTTGCCGCCTTGCTCTCGTTTCACTTTCACGACAGGAAATCCCGGTTGCTCGGTCCAACCGGCTGCGATTTCCCCGACTGGTTTCCCGGAAGGCTCCGAAAGGGCGTTCCACAAGTCCGCTGTCGTCGTGTTTGAGTACATATGCGCCGCCATGTAACGGCGAATTCCTTCCCGAAACACATCTTCGCCGAGAAAACTCTCCAGCATCCGCAAGAATGACTGGCCTTTTTTGTAAGTGATATCGTCGAAGGCGCTGTTGGCTTCAGCCTCGGTCGCGACCGGCTGTTGGATCGGATGAGTGGTCGATCGCGCATCGCCTTCCATCGCTGCTTCCTTGACAATTCCGACACGGCGGCTCGGATCCCGCGGGAATTCCCGGCGCAGCCAGACTTCCCATTGTGGATTGAAGCGCGCCGTGCATTTAGAGCCCATCCACGAGGCAAATCCTTCATTGAGCCACAAGTTATCCCACCAAGCCATCGTGACCAGGTCGCCGAACCATTGGTGCGCCATTTCATGCGCGAGAACCTCGTAGATATCCTGCTTCGTTTCCGCAGAGGAACTTTTCGGATCAAACAGAAGCTTCGATTCGTAGTAGGTGATCCCGCCCCAATTTTCCATTGCACCTCCAAAACCGCCGGGCAGCGCGATCTGATCCAGTTTCGGCAATGGATAGGCCACGCCGAAATAATCGTTGTAGTATTGCAAGATCTGCGCGGTGGTCTCGAGGGCGTAGCGGCCCATCTCCGCCTTGCCTTTGGTCGCGATCACTCGGAGCTGGGTAGGGCCGCTTCGCGATTCGATGGACTCGAGTTCACCCGCAACGAAAACGTTCAAGTAACTGGACATCGGCGGGGTCGCAGCGAAACGCACTTCCTTGCCGCCAGCGATTTTTTTTTCACTCTCGACCGGCATATTCGAGACAGCGAGCCAGTTCTCCGGAACAACCGCGGTCAATTGGAAGCGCGCGCGAAAGACCGGCTCGTCCCAGCACGGAAAAAATCGACGGGCATCGGTCGCTTCAAATTGGCTTCCCAGCATGATTTTCCGAGCACCGGTGCCCTGCTCCCGATACCGCATATAGAAAAGACCCTGCCCTTGTTCGTTTATTTTACCCGCGAAGCGAAGTGTAAGCGTATGATCGCCGGCCGGAAGCTCCGACGGTAATGCAAGCGTAAGCAGTTCACTCTTCGTGTCGGTCTTAATTGCAGACGCCGGCAATTCTCTGCCATCGAGCGACGCCGCTTCGATTTTGAGTTCGAGTGCGTTCAACACCAGTTGGCGAACTGCGCTGCGAGCGTTGAGCTTCACCGTCTCCGTCCCAGCAAATGTCAACTTATCGATATCGGGAACGATCCGGACGGAGTATTCCGTGGGAACAACGTCTTTCGGGAGTTTCCCGGGCGTGTCTTTGAAACTGAACGGCTTTTCGGAAGCAAATGCCGAGGACATCATTGAAAATTCAGCCACCAGAAAAAGAAGCAGGATGCGCATCTCTAGCGTGCAACAATGCGCGTCACTTATTGTATGACCAGCACGAGCAACAATTGCCCGCTTCCAACCTGGGGACCTTTGATAACCAGAGGACTGCGTTTGCTCAGCTTGGCATCTGTTTCGAGCAGGAGCTCTTTTTCCTTGTAAAGTTTCAAATTCAAAACATAGCCGGCCTTGCTTTCACCCTGTGCATCCACGTGCAGTCCGAAAAATTTGCTTGTCGCAAGCCAATCTTCCTGTCCGGTCCTGAGTGTCTTTTGCGACTGGCCGATCACTTGAAACTGGTTGTAGCCAAAGAATTTTTTCAGTGACCCCTCGATTCGGGTGAGTTCCGGCGGAACCGCTTGTGGCTGCGCAACGTTTTCCGCAATCACAAGTCCGCTCCACACTGTTTCCGCAGCCTGTCCCCCTGATACCGCACCTGCGATCAGTGAGACAAAGGGGATTAAGAACGCCAGCGAGCGACCCATGAGCGATTACTTGGCGGCGTAGTCGGCGGGCAAACTTTGCAATCCCTCCGTCCACAACACGGTTACCCGGTCTTGCTTCACCTCAAACATTGAGACAGTCGCATTCGGGCTCACCACCGGATCAACCCGCGCATTTAAAATCTGGGTTAGGTATTGCGATTCTTCTGCAGGATTCTTGTCGCGAATCACGAAAACTGTGAAAATCAAAAAAACGGCGAGCGACGCGGTTCCCGTCCACAACAGGCGTTGAATTGTCCACCACGTGGAGGCTTTGGCTTCGTGCTCCACAGAAGGTCCGCTACTTTCGCGCATAATTCTTTCGCGGAGCTGATGGCTAAAAAACTCTTCGTTCGTCAGCGAAGGCGCGCCTAACTCGCTCTTCAAAAGAGCGCCAAGCTTCCTTGCGTTCGCCTTTTCGGCTTCAGCGGCAGCTTTGTCTGGCAACGATTGCTCGAATTCCGATAGTTCCCGTCCGCTAAGCTGCCCGTCCAGCCATGCTGTCCAGTTTTCTTCAAATGTTTTCATAAACGTCCCTCAGCAGATTCTGCAGTTTTTTGCGCGCATAAAACAGACGCGACATCACTGTGCCTATTGAGCAGCCGAGTGATTCTGCGATTTCATGATATTGCATCTCTTCGATCTCTTTCATCAAAATGACGGCTCGGTGCTCGGGTGAAAGCTGCGCAATCGCTTTGTCGATCCGGGCGCGAATTTCGCTCCGTTCCATCATCTCGTGAGGCAAAGCTTCCGACTTCGGCACGGTCTTGGATGCCGGCTCTACCTCCTTTAGCTGAATCGCATCGTCGAATTCGCCGCCTCCGCCTTTGACTTGTTTTTTGCGGAGCCAATCGATCGTTACGTTCATGACGATGCGATAAATCCAGGTATAAAACGACGAGCGTCCTCGAAAACGCTTAATCGATTTCCATGCTTTGAGGAAGCTGTCCTGAGCAAGGTCCCACGCGTCCTGCTCGCTATGAACCATGTTGTAAATCATGCCAAATACTCGTGTTCGGTAGCGCGTTACCAACTCGTCGAATGCCTCGGTGTCACCAGCCTGGCATCGTGTCACCAGGTCCAAGTCAGACACATCGGCCTGAGCCAGAGTCGCTTCCGTTTGCATGATTGGACGGGAGCCGGCCCTATTTCATTCAACCCCGAAAGCTTTCGGGGCCGAACCGGCGACGCCACTCGCCGCGATACTTGCCCATCAGAGTGACAATGCCGTCTCGCACTTGAAAAAGCCGCTGTCGAAGCACTGCATATTGCGAGCGGGTAACCAGCCCGGCGATCTTCCGGAGTTGCGCCGCTGCGTCCATCGAAATCGTGATAGCTTTCAAGGCCCGCTTCAAATAGGCGATTGTCATCCCGATTTCGCTTAGACCATCGCTGCTTAAGGCTGCGGCCAGCTTTGCGTTCGCCAGCGCGGCTTGCGTGGCCAGTTTTACAGCTGCCGGCTCGTTTGGAAGCGAAGCGTTTCGGTCGAACAGATGATCAATCCAAATCGTCAACGCGAAGGCAGCCCGATACAGATCATGCCCTTCGAAGGTGTCTGCTGATCTGGAAGCCTCGTCAATGCCAGGATCGTCCTCTTCTGTTACGGCTCCATCCGGCAGCGGATCGAGTTCAGCGTTCCAATCCTTGGCATCTAGCAATTGGGTCCAACCCATTTCGCGGGCGATGATCTCGTCGCGCTGGGGATCATCAAGATACTCTTCCAGCAATTGCATGTACTTTTCTGCTTTGCCTTCCTGTTGCTGTAGAAAACGCTCCCACTGGTACTCGTCCCATGCGCGTTCGGGCTCGCCCTCATAGCCGGCCATGACAGAGACTAAACGCGACGTTGACGCTGTGCGCAAAAAGTTTTGCTTTGTAGGGCGTTTCTGAGAAACGCCACTTGAGAAGGCGCCTGGCACAGACGCCCTACAATTTCGAAATCAGCTCTTTGTCAGTTCCGCCCGTTCCGTCTGCAACCGCAACTGTCCGCAAGCAGCATCGATGTCATGCCCTTTCTCGCGACGCAACGTCGCCGGAATGCCTTCGGCTCGTAAGATCGACAGAAATTTTTCCTGACGCTTTTCTGAAGGTCGCGTCCAAGGCAGACCGGACACGCTATTGTAGGGAATCAAATTCACTTTTGCCGAGAACCGGTGTGCGTGGCGAGAAAGGAGACGCGCCTGCTCGTCAGAATCGTTCACATCTGAGATCAATATGTATTCGAACGTGAGACGCTGCTTCTTATGGGAATTGTAGTAGTCGCAAGCCGAAAGTAGTGTCTCAATGTTGTAACGGCGATTGATTGGCATGATCCGGTTGCGAACTTCGTCAGTCGCACCGTGCAGAGAAACGGCCAGCCGAATTTGCAAAGGTTCTTCGGCCAGTTTCCGAATTTGCGGCGCCAGCCCGCTGGTTGAAATCGTGATGTGACGCGCGCCGATGCCGAGGCCCCACTCCGCATTAATTATCCGAATCGCACGGAGCACGTTTTCCAGGTTGGCGAGTGGCTCGCCCATCCCCATGAACACAATGTTGTCGATTTTTTCATCAGTCTCGCGCTCAACCGCGATGAACTGGTCGACAATTTCGTTTGCGCTCAGATTGCGAGAGAAACCTTCCAAGCCGCTCGCGCAAAATTTGCATCCGTAAGCGCAGCCCACCTGGGTCGAGACACAAATCGTCCGACGGTCCGCTCTCCCACCGTAAAGGGCCGGCGTCGCCGGAATCAAAACGGATTCAATCAAATTTCCGTTTGCCAGACGAAAAAGAAATTTTCGCGTCGTGTCGCGCGCGCCGAGCACGCGCACGATATCGATTTTGCCGAGCGAAAATTTCTCCGAAAGCCGGCTGCGCAACGGGCGGGGCAAATTGGTCATTTTGTCGATTGTGTCGACGCGCTTTTTGTAAAGCCAATCGACGATCTGGCCAGCGCGATAGGAGGGTTCTCCCAGGGTGCGAAGCTGCTCCTGAAGCTCGCTTAACAGGAGAGACTTGATATCGCCGAAGTCCCCGCGGCGACCAGCTTCGGCTGTCTTCAGGGCGCTACGCGGGTTGGTTTTGCCGGGGCTCTTCACTACAAAATCTATCGGAGACCGCGGCTTGCATCAAACACCTGCCAAGGTACGTTCGTCGCGTGAAGAAACGCTTTGCACTGGGCGTAGTTCTGTTTCTGGTCGTCGCGTCGCTGCTCTCCGCATGTGCATCGTCCGAAGACTCGATGAGCGGTGACTCGGGTTCCCAGGCTGCCACGTCTGGTACGCCTGTTCCCGGGGAAAGAACGTCTGACGAGGGAAAGTTTACTCCGGGTGGGCCTGGAGCCAGTGGAAGCGTTCACTGGTGATCAGCACCGAGGAACGTCTCCCCGGACGTCGAACGAGCATAAAGCTAAAGGCTTTCGGCATCATTCTTTTGGCAGAGATTTACGCTTGATGGCGCAGACGCGCGGAGAACACTGAGCCACCATGCACAGAACGCGCTCTCCACTCATTCTTGGTTGGGAGGCTGCGCGCGCGAACGCACTGCCAGCACTAATTATTCAGGCGCTGATGCTGACGTTGCTCGTGGCTTTTTACACAAGTCACACAGCGTCCACGCTTCTTTTGCAACTGGCCGAGCTAAAGCGTACACACGGAATTTTGTTTGTTGTCGTGGCATCTGTGGCGGCGGGGGCGCTTATTCCGGAGTTGTTCTTGATTCTTTTCTTCCAGCGAGGACGCCCCAGTCGTCGAAACCTTCGTAATCTGCTCTTTACTGTACCCGTTTGGGGACTAGACGGTACACTTGTCGACCTTTTGTACCGAAGCGAAGCCGCCTGGTTTGGAGACGTTGCAACATTGCCGGTAGTTGCAGCGAAAATCTGCGTCGATCAATTTGGTTACAATCCCCTTTTCGCGACGCCGTTTGGTGTGCTGACCTATGAATGGAAAAACAGTGGTATCTCGCTGCAGCCCATCCGCGATCTTTTCACATGGAAACATTATCGCGACAAAATCATTCCGACCTTGCTCGCCACATGGGCAGTCTGGATTCCGCTGATGGCAATTATCTATTCCCTGCCCCTCGCCCTCCAATTTCCACTATTCGGGCTGGCGCTTACTTTTTGGGTGTTGCTCCTCACCTATATGACGAATCGCTTTGCTGGGAAAATTGAAGCTGATGCGCCGCTCGCGCTGGCTACGGCGAAAGTTAAATAATTAAAACCGTTACCCGCCTCAGGCGGGTTAAAAAGCAAGCCCACGAACGATTCGCGCACGGCTCGTTCCCTATTTTAACGATTTAACTCTTTTTAACCCTTTTAACCTTCTGCGAAATAACGCAACGCCTCGTAAACGCCCGCGCCATGCTCTTGCTGCGCGACGTAACCGCCTGCCCCCCGCACCGCGCTTTGCACCTCGGCAATTGCGTTCGCCGGGCAGGATGGCATCGCAGCAACTTTTCCATCCAACATTGAGATATCGTTGTGATGATCGCCGGCCGCGAAGATGTTGTCGCGCGGGACTTCGATCAGGCGTGCCAGCTCAGCCAGCGCCGCGCCTTTGTGGTAGTCGGCATGGCAAAAACGCAGGTAAATACCGTTCCTCTGATAATCAAACTTTGGATGCGCGGCCCGGGCCTGTTCAATAAATCTGGCAATGTGCTCCATCTCTTCTTCATTTTCGGCGGCGAGGCCTTCGAGACGATCGCAATCGTAGATAAGACGAGCCTTTGTTTCTTGAGTCACGAAGTCGACTACTTCAGCCAGGACCGGCTGCGCTGAAGAGAACAACTCAGCATGATCGCGCGCGCAGCGATCGTTCCAATCGCCGAACGGTTCCCATTTGTCTCCGTTTCCGCCGGGACGGAAGACGTCGCGTTCGGTTGTCAGAATGAAATCCGGACGGATTGGGATTTCAAAATTGGCAAGCCCAGATTCGAGCAGATCGACTGAGCGCCCAGTGTTGATTGCCCAGATCGCACCTGCACCTTGCAGTTCACGAATCAACTCCATACACTGCCGATCCAATGGCGGTTCGCCAGCGTGTGAAACAAGCGTGCCGTCGAAATCGGTGCTGAGCAATTGGATTCGCAAAGACATAAAAGCAATTTAAGAATTGATTCTGTAGACGCAATTCGGCACGGTTTTTTGGTAGGGCGCGACTGCCACGCGCACCGTCTGGATTAGAAAAAGAGCAAGAGCACGGGTAAGAGTAAGAATAGGATAGCCAATGAAATCGGCTTATGAACTGGCCATGGAGCGACTTGAGAAAGCGTCGCCCTCTGTCTCGCTTACCGAAGATCAGAAGAGAGAAATTGCGGAACTCGACTCTGTTTGTCGGGCGAAGATCGCTGAGAAAGAAGTCTTCTTAAAAGATCAAATTCGCAAGGCGCAGATCGCTGGAAATTCCGAGGAAGCACAATCGCTTGAAAAACAGCTTGCCTGGGAAATGCGACGCTTGCAGGAAGAGTGCGAAGCTAAGAAAGAGAAGCTTCGAGCAAGTTTCGCCGCGAAATAATCACCGCGTCATCGCCGAGCCGCGCAGACGACGAGGGACCTCGCCCTCGAAGGACGCGACACCGAGCGAAATTTGTGTGCTCCACGGGCCTTTGAGAGCTCCTTCGCTCAGGATGACCGTGATAAGGAAGTTGATGGCTCGGCATCTCCGACGTGCGCGCCGCGCTCACCGCGTTTCGGCAGGTCGGGGTCCAGAAAACCGAGCATGTGTGCGCGCTTGATGGTACGATTTTCCGTAGCTACTCACGCCCCAGGCAACAGGTTTGTCTGGGTTCGCGCCGTAATGCCGGTAGTAGCCGTTCAGATAGCTGAAACAATGGCCGAGATACCAAAAGGGCAGGAAAAACAAAATGAATCGCCAGTTAATAAAATGAATCGGGTTCGTAGGGACGATGATTGCCATGATCAGGAGTATCGTTGCGAATGCAGTCAACTCGAGATCGCCCCAGAAACGATCGCCGTTGTTGCGTTTTCGCAACTCCTTGCGGATCGCGCCGACATCATCGCGGAAGAAACTCAAGAAAACATAGCTCCACAGATTTTCCGCTTCGCCAGCATGGCCGTGGCGGTATATGGACAACCAATCGATTGTGTCACCGTTTTCATCCTGTCGATCCGAGTTTCCCTTGTGATGCTGCATATGCACCGCGTCGTACATCGTCTGCGAAAAGCAGCAGGCGATCGATTGTGTGACTCCAAAAATGCGATTTAGAATCTTGGAGCGGAAGAAGGGATTGTGAATGAAGTTGTGCCCTACCCCATTGATGTTCGCATTGACCATCAGCGAATAGATGAACCCCAGAATCAGCATCAACCACAGCGGTGCATGCGGATAGAGGAAAAACAGTCCAACGAAATAACCCAGATGAAATAACCCGGCCAACGCGGGGACGGCATCCCAGCGAGTATGCGCGAACAACCGGGAGTTTGTTGTCGGCCGTTCTGTTCGAATAACCTCGGCATTCATTTGAAAAAATCGGGGGTACGGAAACTTCGCTACGGAAAAGTTGATTGGCAAGTTTTCAAGATTGCCAAGGGCATTGCTACACGCCTAAGTTAGCCGCTCCATGTTCGCGCTCCAACCGGAATTGAAGATTTTCAGCGGCTCCGCCAACCGTGATCTGGCCGAACGCATTTGCAAATACGTGGGTGTGCCACTAGGCCGGGCGACAATCAGCTCGTTTCCCGACGGCGAGACTTACGTAAGAATTGAGGAAAATATTCGGGGGCACGACGTCTTCATCATTCAGCCAACCTGTCCGCCTACAAACGAGCATCTGATGGAATTGCTCATCATGGTAGACGCGGCACGGCGGGCCAGCGCGGATCGGATCACTGCGGTTATTCCGTTTTTTGGATACGCACGCCAGGACCGAAAGGACCAACCACGAGTCCCGATTACAGCCAAGCTGGTGGCGAATTTGCTGTTTGCTTCAGGCGTGAACCGCGTCCTTACCATGGACCTGCACGCGCAACAGGTGCAGGGATTCTTCGACATCCCGGTGGATCACCTCTATTCGCTCCCGGTTTTGATCAAGTATTTGCGAAAAGAGCTTAAGGGGAAAACAACAGTTGTTTCTCCGGATTTGGGCGGGCTCAAAATGGCTTCAGCTTACGCCGAAGCACTGCATGCGAATCTCGCAATTGTGGCAAAGGAACGCCGAAGCGCCACGGAGACCGAAGCCTTGTATCTTATCGGCGAGGTGGAAGGGCGCGATGTGCTGCTAGTCGATGACCTGACCGAGACTGCTGGGACGCTGACTTCCGCCGCCGAGCTTTTGAAAAAACGTGGCGCGCAGAAAATTTACGCTGGCGTCTCGCATGCGGTTCTGGTCGATATGGCAGTCGAGCGTTTGCAAAAGTCTCAAATTGCGGAACTAGTAACGACCAACAGCACGCCTGTGCGCGCCGTGAAAGGTTTTAAAACCACGGTGCTATGCGTTTCCGAGCTTCTCGGCGAAGGCATCAAGCGGATCCATAATGACGAGTCGGTCTCGTCGCTGTTTAACATAGAGAACGGAACAAATGGCAAAACAGGTTAAATTAAAGGCAGAGCCGCGGACCAACGTGGGCCGCTCTGGCGTACGCAAGCTACGAGCCCGCGGAATTATTCCGGCCGTCATTTACGGGGGAAAAGTTAAACCGCAGGCCTTGCAAGTCGCTGCCCGGGACATCAATGCAATGATGAGTCACGCCTCAGGCGAAAACGTCCTGGTTGACCTCGAGATCGCGGGCGAAAAAGCGAACCGGGCCGCGCTGGTACAGGAAGTACAACATTCGCCAGTGGGTGGTGAGATTGTCCATGTCGATTTTCATGCCATTTCCATGGATGAAACCATCCAGGCTGAAGTTCCTCTGGAGCCGACTGGCACGCCTGTCGGCGTTAAGACTTTTGGCGGACTGCTTGAGCAGAGCCTGCGGGCGCTCACAATCGAATGTTTGCCTCGCAATTTGCCAGATCGAATTACGGTAGATGTCTCGCAATTAAATATCGGCGATTCCATACACGTGCGCGACATTCAAATGCCGTCCGGAGTCACTGCAAAGGTGCCAGCCGATTTAACAGCATTTTCAGTGCTGGCTCCAGTGGTCGAAGAAGAACCGGTTGCCGTTGAAGCTGAAGCTGCCGCAGCCGCAGGCCCAGAAGTTATCACCGAGAAGAAGGAAGAGGGCGAAGCTGCTGGCGCCGCACAGGCTGCAAAGGAAAAGGCTCCAAAGGAAAAGGAGCAAAAGAAGTAGCCTTCTTGATTGCGGATTGCGAAAAATGCCAGTCCGGCTCGGACTGGATCGCGGCTTGAGCGGACGTGGAAGAATCGTCAATTCGCCTGGTAGCTGGCCTGGGAAACCCGGGGCCGGAATATGCGGCCACCCGGCACAACATTGGTTTCATGGTAGCCGATCAGCTTGCCGCGCAGTTTGGATCGACTTGGGAAAAGTCAACAAAGTGGGACGCCTTAATGGCCAAATGCGCCGATGTGTTTCTGGCAAAACCAATGAGCTACATGAACCGGAGTGGCTACCCGCTACTGAAAATAGCGCAGTTTTACAAGATCCAGCCGCCCGAGATTCTTGTGGTGCTCGATGATACGGCGTTGCCGCTCGGCCGCCTGAGACTCCGGGCCAGCGGTGGATCGGGCGGCCATAACGGCCTCGAATCGGTCATTATGCAATTTGGCACCGAAGAAATCCCCCGTCTCCGAATCGGAATTGGAGAGGCTCCACCTGCAAAATCAATCGATTACGTATTGAACCGTTTCTTTGAAGAGGAAAAACCGATCGTTAGGTCCACAATCGATCGCGCCGTCGAAGCGGTGAAATGCGCCATTGACAATGATCTCATTTCCGCGATGAACATTTTCAACAAAACTGAAGAACCATGAAACACCGTTACGAAGCTCTGCTTGTCCTCAACACACAAGGCCGGGAAGATACAGTCAAGGAAGTCATCGATCGATTGGAATCCGAATTCCAACAAGAAGGCGCCCAGATCGAACAGGTGCAGAAAATGGACAAGCGCCCGTTTTCCTACGCGGCCGGCCCGCTCAACGCCGGATATTACGTTAACTTTGTCTTCAATGCTGAGCCGCAGTCGATTGCAAAACTGCGCTCGAAATTCAAGCTCGACCCGGAGGTTTATCGCCAAAATTACCAGCGAGTCGAGCAAAAGAAGGAAAAGCCCGCGAAAAAGATGGCGAAAACGAAGTGACTTGGTTATAAGCCGGGAATGGCCAGTTTTAATAAAGTCATTCTGCTTGGAAATCTCACGCGCGATCCAGAAGTCCGCTATACCCCCAAAGGCAGTGCGGTGTGCGATCTCGGCATCGCGGTCAACCGCGTTTACACAGCCGAGGGCGGTGAAAGACGCGAAGAAGTTACTTTCGTCGATGTTGTGTTGTGGGCGCGCCTGGCCGAGATCGCCGGCGAATATTTGAGGAAAGGCAGGCCCGTTTTTATCGAGGGCCGTCTCCAAATGGATAGCTGGGATGACAAGCAGACCGGCCAAAAGCGGACCAAACTTCGGGTCGTGGGCGAAAGCATGCAGTTGCTGGGTGGCCGTCCCGGGGGCGCCACCGGCGAAACCGCCGACGAAGATCGAGCAGCCACAAGCGCTGGCAGCAAAACCGCCGCACCGCCGAAGTCGGCAAAGCCGGCGGAGCCAGACGACGACGAAATTCCTTTCTAGAAATAGCGCGAGCTTGCAGCTTGCGGCTTACAAATGAACGCGACGGAAGCCTGTATCGCGCTCAATATGCTGCCAACAGTCGGGCCTGTACGGCTGCGAAAATTGCTGGAGGTACTCAGGCAGCCGCAACAAATTCTCTCAGCGAAACGCAACGAACTCCGAAAAGTTGAAGGAATCGGGAGTGAAGTGGCCGATCAAATTAGCAACTGGGAGTCCATCGTCGATCTTGGCGCCGAGCTTGATCGAATTCGCGAATTTGGCGCCACGGTCATCACCCAGGAATCGCCGTCATACCCCAAGTCGCTCCGAGAGATTCATGCGCCGCCGATAGTGCTTTACGTTTGGGGTGAGCTGCAAGAGCGCGATCATCATGCAATCGGCATCATCGGCGCGCGGCGGACTACGCATTACGGGGTCGAATCCGCAAAAAAACTCGCGTATCAGCTCGCCTATGCGGGATTGACTGTAGTCAGCGGGCTAGCGCGCGGAATCGATACTGCCGCACATCAAGGGGCCCTCGCGGCAAAAGGCCGCACGATTGCGGTGATTGGCTCCGGACTAGCAAAGCTTTATCCGGCGGAGAACGCTGCGCTTGCTGAAAAAATTCGAACAGGAAATGGCGCGATCGTGTCGGAATTTTCGATGGAAATTGAACCGGATCGTCAAACTTTCCCGATGCGCAACCGGATCATTTCCGGCTGGAGTCACGGTATTCTTGTTGTGGAGGCAGGCTTGAATAGCGGGGCGCTCATCACGGCATCGCAGGCAATCGAACAAGGAAGATCGGTTTACGCAGTTCCTGGCCATATCAACGCGCCGAGCGCGATGGGATCCAATCGTCTTATCCAGCAAGGCGCCAAATTGGTCATGGACGCCAGCGACATCCTAGATGATCTACAGATTCTTCTGCCTGAGACAAAACCGTCCGCCGAAGCGGCCGCGCGCCCCTTGCCGCCGCTTTCTGAGGACGAGCGCCGGATCTACGACGCCATCGAAGCAACGGAGACATCAATTGATGAAATCACAGAGAAAACAAAGCTGACGAGCGCGGCGGTTTCATCGATGCTACTGCAGTTGGAACTGAAACGTTTGGTCAAACAATTGCCCGGAAAATATTTTGTAAAGCTGGGATAGGTATTGTGTTATGCGGGCTTCCTCGGGCACGCGTGCCTAAAAAACGTCTCCCACTTGCAAAAGTCCTGTAAGTGGGTTCGATTGCGAGCCCCCATGTCCAAATCTCTCATAATTACAGAGAAGCCATCGGTCGCCGGCGACATTGCCCAGGCGCTGGGCGGCTTCAAAAAAGGCAAGGATTACTACGAGAACGAGAAATATCTCATCTCGTGGGCGGTCGGCCATCTGTTTGAGCTCGCAGTACCTGCCTCGATGAAAGAGCAGGACAAGTGGGACATGAAAAAACTGCCCATCATGCCGCCGGAATTTGAACTCGCGCCTGCGGAAAAAATGGGGAGCCGCGTCAATGTTCTTCGCAAGCTCATCAAAGATAAAAATGTCTCGGACATCATCAACGCATGCGACGCGGGGCGCGAAGGCGAATTGATCTTTCGCTATATCATCCAATACGCGGGTACAAAAAAACCGATCAAGCGCCTCTGGCTGCAATCGATGACGTCCGAGGCGATTCGGGAAGGGTTTGCCCGATTGCGCAGTGACGCCGAGATGCAACCACTGGCCAGCGCAGCACGGAGCCGGAACGAAGCGGACTGGCTGGTCGGCATCAATGCAACCCGCGCGTTTACGTTGCGGCTGAGCGGCGGCCGTGGAAGCACAGTGACTTCGCTTGGTCGCGTGCAGACTCCGACGCTGGCAATCATCGTAGACCGCGAGAGAAAGATTCAGGAGTTCAAGCCGCGCGAGCTACATGAGATCACCGGTAAATTTCGCGCTGCGACCGGTGAATATCCGGGGCGGTGGTTCGATGAAGCGTTCAAGAAAGACGAGACTGAAATTGAGCGAACACAGAGACTGTTAGGCCGGCTCGAGTTGAACCTGCCGGATGCTGAGCAGCAACTTGACCCTGCAAACGGCTCTCTCTGGGACGAGCACCGCTCCGCGCCGCGATTGTGGCATCGCGAAATTGCGGACGCCATTCAGCGCAAGTGCAGTGGAAAGGATGGAATCGTCGAGCTGGAAGAGAAGAAGCCGACGACACAAATTGCGCCGCAACTGTATGATCTCACGACGTTGCAGCGCGAAGCGAACAATCGCTTCGGTTTCTCGGCGAAACGCACATTGCAAATCGCGCAGGCTCTTTACGAGAAACACAAAGCGATCACTTACCCGCGCACGGACTCCCGGGCGTTGCCAGAAGATTATCTCCCTACAATAAGATCGACGCTAGCCAATCGCTCGATGAGCACGAGAGCAAGATTTTCGACCTCGTGGCGAGGCGATTTGTGGCCGTATTCTTTCCACCTGCGCAATACGAGAACACGACTCGGATCACGCGTGTCGAAGGCGAGCCGTTCAAGACGGAAGGAAAAATTCTGGTCGCCTCCGGATGGCTGGAAGTTTATGGGCGCGAAGTCGCCAGTGAAAAGCCGGAGGAAAATTTGCCGCCAGTGACACAAGGCGAGCGCGTCGCGACAATCGGCATCGAAATTAAGACGGACCAGACCAGACCACCGGCCCGCTACAGCGAAGCGACCATCCTCAGCGCGATGGAATCTGCTGGGAAACTTGTCGAAGACGAAGAGCTTCGTGATGCGATGAAGGAGAAAGGCCTCGGAACACCGGCCACTCGCGCGTCCATGATCGAAACGTTGATTTCAGCGCATTACTTGACGCGACAAGGAAGGGAACTGCAGCCAACGGCAAAGGCAATTCAAACGATCACCCTTTTAAAAAGTGCGGTGCCCGAGCTCACCAGTCCGGAGCTCACCGGCGAATGGGAATTTCGTTTACGCGAAATTGAGCATCGCAAGCTCACGCGCGACGCGTTCATGCGCGACATTCGCCATTTAACCGAGGGAATTGTCGGCAAAGCCAAGCATTTTCATCCCGATGAACATATGCCCGACAGCGAACCGTTCGGCACGTGTCCAAAGTGCGGTTCGCCGATCATCGAGCGATTCAAGAGTTTCACCTGCTCAAACGAGGAATGCGACTTCACGATTTGGAAGACTATCGCCGGCCGATTGCTGAGCCGCGAAGAGTTTGAGACTCTCGTTCGCGATAAACATGTCGGGCCCTTGAGCGGCTTTCGCAGCAGGAAAGGCACGCGTTTCCCCGCGGTGCTCAAGCTAAGCGACGACTTCAAGGCTGAATTTGATTTCGGGCCCAATGGTCAGGAGAACGCCGCCGCGCAACCGGTGGATTTTTCAGGAAAGGAGCCGCTTGGCAAATGCCCAAAATGCGGCGGGCGCGTGTTCGAGTTGGGAATGAGCTACGTCTGCGAAAATTCAGTTGGCCCGAACAAGACATGCGACTTTCGAGCAGGCAAAGTCATCCTCCAACAACCGGTGGAGCACGAGCAGATAAAAAAACTGCTCAACACCAGCAAGACCGATTTGCTCCCACGCTTCATTTCGCGCAAAGGCAGACCGTTCAAAGCATTCCTGGTGATTACCGACAAGAAAGACGTAGGCTTCGAATTCGAAAAGCGCGAGCCAAAACCAAAAAAAGAACGAAAGCCCAGCGAACCAGTCGCCAAAATCGATTTCTCAGGACAAGAACCGCTTGGAAAATGTCCAAAGTGCGGCGGAAAGATTTTCGAAACTGAGAATAGCTACATCTGTGAGCGTTCTCAGGCTGACCGCAAGCCGTGCAAATTTAAGCTAAGCAAAACGATTCTCGGGAAGGGCATTCCACGGGAGCAGGCGCAGAAGCTACTAGCAACGGGGAAAACCGATCTCCTCGAAGGTTTCATCTCGAAAAGAGGACGCCCGTTTTCCGCCTACCTGAAATTGGAAGACGGGAAAGTCGGTTTCGAGTTTCCAGAGAAGACCGCGCCAGCGAAAGAATCCGAGCCGACGAACGTTCCAGGCGGGTCTTGAACCGGGAAGCGCCTCTAGGCGCCAGCTAGGTTTGATTCGCGCCACTGCCTTAGTCAGCCCCGCTGACCTGAGGTTTCAACCTGTTGTTGCACATGATGCACCATCGCCACTGCGACGATCAGAATTAACGCTGCAATCACTTGATGCGCGTGAAGCGTCGCGTGAAAGATTCCCCATGTGATGCAGACCGCCGCGAGTGTTTGCATCATTTCGAAATAGCCGGCCGTTGATGCGCGCGTAAGGTGAAGCCCTTGAAAATAAATCAAGAGCGGAATTCCGCCCGAGACCGACGCCAGAAGAAACAATAAGACGATTGCCTTAACAGGGTGTGCTTGCGCCGCCGCTGGCCAAAGGGTTGCGCCGTGAAGTTTGCCGTAGACCAGGAGAATCACCGTCATGCATCCTAGGCCGATGACGATCCGCATGCTCGAGGCAAGCCGAAGCGACATGCCAATCATCACGCCACGGCCGGCCACAGTAGAGAGTCCCCAGAAAAGCGCGCAGATCAGCGCGTACCCTGAGCCAAGATTCAGACCGGCGCGCTCGAAAGAGACACCGATCATGGTCGGATGCGAGACAGAAACGAAGACACCTGCGATGATTGCCATGGCGGCGTAAAGGAAGAAGCGATGGGCAAGCCGATCGCCAAAAAGCAGAAACGCCCCAACAGTTGATATAACAGGCTGGATGTTCAGAACGACATTCACCACGGTCGGATTCCCGTACTTTAGGGCTAGCGTGAAGAAAATTGTGCCGACTGCCGAGCCGGCGAAGCCTGAAAACAGAAGATAACACCACGTCCTTGGTTGGACTTTTGGAATCTCGCATAAGCGCGGAATTAAAATCGGCAGGAACATGATCAGAATGAGCACGTGTTCCCAAAACACGATTACCTTGGCATCGAACAGCTCGTTAAGTGGAATGCGCCAGGCGCTCTCCGTGCCCCACAGCGCTGCTCCTAGCCCAACAAGCCACGGACCATAATGAACGCTGCGCTGCACGCGGTCTTGCATTTGCAAGCGTGTATCGTTGGTCCTGCATTGGGTCAATGCGGGGAGTCCTTGCGCCGGTTCAATGAAAGCGATGCGAGGCCGCATCGCACTCCAAAAGCACTTTGTGCGAAATTCATCCTAGATCGCGCGGATTTTCGCGAAAGCTCGCCCGCCGACAGGCAGACTTTGGCAGCGCGCACCCGCCCTCAGGTCGCTTTTTCCGCCTAACCCGCTAAACTCGTACAAACCCATCAAAGAAGCGTTGACACCACAAGGAATGGTATGGTAATTGGGATTTCCATACTATGCGTTGCCCCAAGTGCGGGTCTCGTGATGACAAGGTCATCGACTCCCGTCAGTCGCGGGATAGCTCCAGTATCCGTCGTCGTCGTGAATGCCTGAAGTGTAAGTATCGCTTTACCACTTATGAAGAGATCGAGCGCTCCGACCTGCGCGTGGTGAAACGTGACAGAACCCATGAGCCATTTGATCGGCGCAAACTGGCCGCCAGCATCGCGAAAGCTTTCGAGAAACGTTCCACCAGTCTTCTGACCTTGGAAGACACAGTGGACGAAATTGTGCACGAGCTTGAAACGAGCGGACGTGAGGTTCCCTCGTCCCTAATTGGCGCCAAGGTGCTCGAAAAACTGCGCGGGATCGATGAAGTGGCCTATCTGCGTTACGCCTCGGTGTATCAGCAGTTTCAGGACGTCGATCAGTTTGTGGATGCGATTCATACCCTTGGGCGTCGGATAAAACCTAATACGCTCCAGCGGGAATTATTTTCGACTGAGACCGCGCAGAATCCCGCGCCAGCTTCACCCAACATTCCAACCAGTAAGAAACATGGTCGCGTTTAAAGAAGAATTTCCATATCTCCGCACAGATTCAGGGCAACTGTTCGAGTTCAATCGCGATTGGCTGCAGGCGGCGATCGGGCGTGCGGCCGACGAAGCTGGCTACCCCAGTTGGTGGTTGAACGATCACGTAACCGAAAGCATCGCCTTTTACCTGCACTTGCGAAACGACGAAAGCGTGGTCGCATTTAGTCAGTTGTCGCAGACCGTTCGGTATGTTCTGAAGGCAATCGGGTACAAGGAGATTGTGCCCTTTTTCGAGCCGGCGCCGCCGCCTGTTTCCATCTCCTTACTCGATATCGCTTTCCATGCTGGAGCAGGTTACGAACTCGCGTTCTTTGATCTGCTGGAAAAGCGAATTAACAGCCTGATTGAAATCGGCGCCGATAACCTCCAGCTTTGCTCGCTGCAGGCTTGCGTGAAGCATCTGCGCGGAGTGAAAACCTGGACACGCGCTTGCGACGCGTTGCGCGAGGAAATTGTCTGCTTTGTGCGCGAAAGACTAACCTCAGCAATAGATCCCACAGCAGGGAGGCTCGACTGTTCGCTGCGTTAATGGAGAGTTTACGGAGCTTGCCGAAAAGCTTCGAATCTGTGGCGTTTCGTATTTGAATTACGGCCAGAATGCGCAGATTTACCCGAACTCTCTAGGTAACTAACCACTTCACGCCATGACCATTTTCGAAAAAATCATCGCTCGACAAATTCCGGCGAAAATTATCTGGGAAGATGATGACGCAGTCGCTTTCCACGACGTTAATCCGCAAGCGCCCGTGCACGTGCTGATCGTACCCAAAAGAGTGGTTCCCCGTCTTGCAGATGCAAAGGATGAAGATCGCGCACTGCTCGGCAAATTGCTTCTGGTTGCGCGCGATCTTGCAAAGAAACTGGAGTTATCGAACGGCTATCGTGTCGTCATCAACTCCGGGCCAGACGCGGGCGAAAGTGTTCCGCACCTGCATGTGCATCTTCTTGGCAAGCGCGCCCTCGCCTGGCCACCTGGATAAGATAGCGCCTGTTCGCGAACCCGAGGCTCTTGCTGCTCTATTCGCGAACAAGCGTCCAATCGATTCCGACCACACGCTTATCCACAAACGGTTTCAACGACTTGGGAAAAACGAGATAAGTGGCGCCTTTGCTCTCCTTGAAGCCAGCAATTCCAAAATCCGTCCCGCTTTCGGCCTTCAGGATCGTCATGACTCGATTCTTCTTTAGCTCCGCCTGGAGGTGACGATCGGTAGATGGTTTTTGCCAAAGAGTGTAAACCCCCGGCTTGCCACATTCTTCAATGACCTGCGCAAAGCGTGCCGTTTTAGTCTTTAGCAGCTTCATGACTCAGCCGTTTACGGCGCGCCCCAGCGGTCGCACCCCATCGCAAAAAGTCCGCCAGAGAACTACGGCAAGGAGGATCAGACTACCGTTGCTGCATTCCTGCCCTGGCGGGATTCGTAAGTCCTCAATCCATAGCCCCTGACGGAGGTCAAATTTTCCTCGAACATTGGCATTGCGCAACCCCGGTTGCCTTCTTAAAGAAGACGGAGACATTGACAAGATGTAACGCTTCTGGTTGCATCGGCGCCGTGAAATGGTTGGCGCCGCTCTTGCTCGTTTTTCTTTTGGCCACTGTGGACTCCTGTACAACACTCGTTAACCGGCGCGATCTTTACAGTCCTGAACCGGGACCAGATTCGCTGGAAGCGGCGCGTCAGTGGTACGGCGTCACAACAACACACACGACGGCAACGACGACTCGGAGCGAAGACGCGATTTCGACGTCGGGGGCGCGCCGATATTAGTAGGTCGACTGCTCAAACGAGCCGGACAACTCTTAACCGAACGGCAGGTTTGCCTTGATGCGGGCGACATCCGTTTCGTCCACGCGCGCCGCTTTGCTCAAATGGCGCTTCCGCTTTGCACTTTTTAATGACAGCAAGTGACGTCGAGAAGAATGCGCCCGCAACACCTTACCCCGCGCCGTGATCTTAAAGCGTTTTGCCACTGCTTTACGGGTCTTACTGCGAGCGATTGGCTTTGGCATAAGGCGACAAGATAGTGGGGCCGTTAGGTTTTCACAACCGCCTTTTGTTGTTCGCCCAACTGGTTTGCTTGAATGTTCGCGTTGTGCGTTAAGCGCTTGCTGGCAATCGTTTCGGAGTTGAACGTTGCTGAAATCTTTGAGGATGAAGGAATCACGAAACCGAAAACCGCGCGTCGTAATCGTCGGCGCTGGATTTGGCGGGCTTCAGGCCGCGAAGAAGCTCGCTCGCAAGAATGTGCTCATCACAGTGATTGACCGCACAAATTATCATCTTTTTCAGCCTTTACTTTACCAGGTGGCGACCGCTGCGCTCTCACCGGCGGACATTGCGGCTCCGGTGCGCTCTGTGCTGAGCAAATCCAAGAACGTAGAGGTAATTCTCGCCGAGGTGCAGTCCGTGACGGTAGAGGCCAAAAAAGTGAGAACGGCCGATCTGGAATTCGACTACGATTATTTGATTCTCGCGACTGGTGCCCGGCATTCCTACTTCGGACATAATGACTGGGAAAGACTGGCGCCAGGATTGAAGAGCCTCGAAGACGCGATTGAGCTCCGGCGTCGGATTCTCATGGCATTCGAATACGCGGAAAAAACCAACGATGAAGCGGCGCGCAAGGCGGCGATGACGTTTGTGATCATCGGTGGCGGACCCACCGGTGTGGAAATGGCCGGAGCAATCGCCGAAATCTCGCGTTACACACTTGCGAAGGATTTTCGCCATATCGATCCCTCCCGGGCGCGAGTCATTCTCATCGAAGGCGAGTCGCGCTTGCTATCTGCCTTTCCCGAGGACTTATCGCGAAGTGCTCAAAAACAGCTCACAGATCTCGGCGTGGACGTGCGTACGGGCGTGCGCGCAACGAATCTTAATGAGGACGGAGTGCAACTGGGCGACGAATTCATCCCCTGCCGTGTGAAAATCTGGGCAGCCGGCAACAATGCGTCGTTTGTCGGCAAAACACTTGGCGTCCCGATTGACAGGGTCGGCCGCATTGTTGTGAACGATGACCTTACCATTGCTAGTCATCCTGAAGTTCAGGTCATCGGTGACCTAGCGAACTTTTCATATCAGACCGGAGAACCGTTGCCTGGCGTATCGCCTGTGGCGATCCAACAAGGGCGCCATGCTGCGCGCAACATTCTCGCGATGATTAAAGGGCGCAAACCTCAACGTTTCCATTATTGGGACAAGGGAAGCCTGGCGACAATTGGACGGAACAAAGCGGTCGCCGATCTAAAATTCATGCATTTGAGCGGGCTTCCCGCGTGGGTGGCGTGGTTGTTTGTGCATATCTTTTTCTTGATCGGTTTTCGCAACCGTTTGCTCGTCCTTTTTCAATGGGCTTGGGCGTATCTTACGTTCGATAAAGGCGCGCGGTTGATCACTCGCAATTTTCAATCGGAGCAAAGACCGCCGGCGTGAAAAGTATTTAACGATTGAGCGATTTAATGATTTAACGATTGGGTTATGAACACACTCAATCACGCAAAACAGTTGCAGGGCCGTACGAAAGCGTTCGCTGTGCGCATTATCAAGGCATTTGCGAGACTTCCAAAGGACGAAGCAGCCCGCATAATTGGGAGACAGTTTCTCCGTTCCGGAACTTCACTCGGCGCTGAACTATCGATCTGCATGCAGGGCGTGGTCTACCGCCGATTTTATTTCGGAAATCAGCGTTGTCGCTGAAGAAGCAGATGAAAGCCTCTTTTGGTTTGAATTGTTGGTGGAAGCCGAATTGGTCAAAATGAATTTAATCAAACCGCTAATGAAAGAATGTGAAGAGCTACTGAAGAAGATTTTTTCTGCGTCGCTCACGACGGCGAAGCGCAATCGCTAAATCACTGAATCGTTAAATCGCTAAATGGGAAAATCCCCGCGCATCAACGTGCGCAATCGTCAGCGAAAAATCCCAGTCAATGTGGCTGACCTTCAAATATTCGCAGTGAAAGCCTTGCGCCGCTGTCTGCAATTGCGTAAGCGGAAACCAACGGACTTGGCTCGGTTGCATGAGGTTTTCGTGTGGCTCATTTCGGATCGGCGAATGGCATCGTTACATCGGAGATTTATGCATCAAACGGGTCCGACCGACGTGCTCACGTTTCAACACGGCGAAATCTTTATCAGCGTCGAGACCGCGAAAAAGCATGCCCGCGCATTTGGGAACTCGCTCGCCAGCGAGCTTTGCCTCTACATCGCCCATGGGCTTTTACATTTGCACGGGTTTGACGATCGAACGCCGGCTGGCGCGCGCTAAATGAAAGCGATGCAGAAAAAAATTCTTCGTGACTGTAGCCGGGATCGATGACCCCTGCAGAACTAATAATTCCAGAATCGGCACCACCGATCCCGACTACAGCACCCTACAGCTTGTTTGAACTGAGAGCGCCGTATGTTAGCATTTCTGCCATGAGTCGCGAGCGACGGCGGGGCGTCGGATGCCGGGTGCAGAGAGAAGGAACGACTCATGTTTTGGACGAGACTGCCTCTGTAACGACTGCGGAGCCCACCAAGGAAACGCGCTCGGAAGAAGATCTCGATCTTCCCTGGCAGATCGTGGTCCACAATGATCCCGTGAATTTAATGAGCTACGTGACGATGGTTTTTCAACGGGTGTTCGGCTATCCGCGCGAGAAAGCCGAAAGACACATGCTGGAAGTGCATCAAAAGGGACACTCGATCTTGTGGGCCGGCATGCGGGAGCCTGCCGAGCTTTATGTGCAGCAGTTACACGGCTATCTTCTGCTCGCCACTTTGGAAAAACTCAGTTGATATGGAGATTTGCCGGCACAACGACCAGATCGAGATCTCCGAGCTGGACCCGTTTCTTGCCGAGCTGCTCCGGCAGATTCCCGCAAGCGCCAGCCCAGACGGATTACCAGCTGCCGAGCAACGTCTCTTCAGTTCCCCAACAAATGGAAAAGAACCGGAGCTTTGCGCAGAATGGAAGCAGTACGTCGAACCTGAACTGCGGCGCCTGTTTCAGAGCGCAACCGAAACCGTGGCTGCCGATTTGGAACAACTAAATGGCAATGAAAAAAGCCTGGCGAATCGTACCCTGCGTATCCCCGCCAAACACACCGATGCCTGGCTGAGCGCACTAAACCAGGCGCGGCTGGTCATCGCCGCAAAAAATAACTTCACCGAAGTCGAATTAAGCGACCATTTTCGCTCACCCATAGGATCGCGTCGGGACCTGAGCCTGTTCCAGATAAACTTCTACGGTTTTCTTCAGGAATTTATCCTGCGCGAGCTGGATGGTTGAACCACCAGGGCTCACAACTACGCTTCCTTCCGCGTGCGCACCATCGCCATCAGCCGCTCTTTGATTGCGCCGGAGGCTTTCGCCGGTCGCAGACTCAGCGCAAATGCTTCGTGTAACCCGTAACATTCGCCGATGTAGTCTTCGGCCTTTTTCCCAAATTTCTTGCGTGCTTTTTCGAATTCCTCCACCTCTTCCGGCTCCAACGCGCCAATGACGTAGAGCCGTGACTGGTTCTGGAATTCCTTAAAGTTCACCTCTCAACTCCTTGAGGCCGTCATAGATTTTTTTAAGTCCAAGTTCCAGCCTGGTCTTTACCGTGCCTAATGGTGTATTCGTTTTCGCGGCGATTTCGCGCTGGCTCATACCTCGAAAAAATGCGAGGTCGATAGCCTCTTGTTGGGCCGGTGGAAGGCCGGCGAGCTGCGCGCGCATAGGCCTGCTTTTTCCGCAACCCGTCAATCGCCCGTCGGCGGGCCAATGTCACCATCCAGCCGAGCGGTTTGCCCTTTTGGGAAGAGAAGTTTTTTGCCTGGTTCCAAATCTCCATGAAGATCTCTTGCAAGAGATCGTCGGCCTCGGCTTCGTTGTGAATCACTCGCAAAATAAGCGCCTTCAAGATGCCGTTGTACCGATCATAGAGCTGAGAGAGCGCATCGGGGTCCTCCGCTTGGATCGCCTTCATTAATTCCAAGTCACTCGGAGCTCCGGGCTCGACTTGCGGGACGACGGAGACGGCCGGCGCACGCGAATTTGCGAGGCGCGCGCGTTTCCTTGGCTTGCGGGGCGCGGGAGAAATGAGTTTGGATCGTCCCATGAGAGTTTAAGAACTTGCAATAGATCAATCAGCGGAGCACGCGTGGACTCGCCATTTAGTCTCTTAAACGGCACAGACAACTTCGTCCACCGGTTTCCAACCGTGATAAAAGACGCATGATCCGCGCCGAACAATTGTTCAACCGGGGATTGCGCATTGCGTCTTGTGCGTCAAAAATTAAACGCATGGCGCAAGGCGAGACTCAAACGAGCGTGGATCCGTTGTGGTACAAAGACGCGATCATCTACGAGATGCACGTTAAGACGTTTTGCGACAGCGACGGCGACGGGATGGGTGACTTTCGCGGACTGATCGAGAAACTGGATTATCTTCAGGAACTGGGGATCACTGCCATCTGGCTCCTGCCGTTTTATCCGTCACCGCTACGGGATGACGGATATGACATCGCCGATTATTTCGACGTCAATCCGAATTTCGGCACTCTCGATGATTTCCGCGCATTCCTTGATGCGGCGCATGCGCGAAATCTGCGCGTCATCACGGAGCTGGTAATCAATCACACTTCCGACCAAAACCCGTGGTTTCAAAAGTCCCGGCGCGCGGTAGCTGCAGCCGGGGTCGGTGACCTCGGCAGCGATCAATCAACATCACGAGCGACAGGCGCCCGCATCTCCAGCAACGATCTCGCCTACAAAGACTTCTATGTGTGGAGTGACACCCCGGAAAAATACAAGGATTCCCGAATCATTTTTAAGGATTTCGAAACGTCGAACTGGGCATGGGACCCTGTGGCAAAAGCTTATTACTGGCATCGTTTTTATTCCCACCAGCCTGACCTGAATTTTGATAACTCGGCGGTGCACGATGCCGTGGAAAAAGTCTGCGATTTCTGGCTCGGTCTAGGCGTAGACGGACTTCGTCTTGATGCGGTCCCGTACCTTTACGAACGAGAAAACACCAGCTGCGAGAATCTGCCCGAAACGCATCAGTACCTCCGCACGCTCCGCGCCCACATCGACGCGAAATTTCCAAATCGCATGCTTCTTTCGGAGGCGAACCAATGGCCGGAAGATGCAGCCGCTTACTTCGGCAACGGCGACGAATCGCACATGAATTTTCACTTTCCGCTCATGCCGCGCATGTTCATGGCGCTGCAGATGGAGGACCGCTTTCCCATCATCGACATCCTGGAACAGACTCCGTCGATTCCCGAGCAGTGTCAGTGGGCGATGTTTCTGCGCAACCATGACGAGCTAACCCTGGAAATGGTCACGGACGAGGAGCGCGACTACATGTATCGGGTTTACGCTACCGACCCGCACGCTCGCATTAATCTTGGGATTCGCCGGCGCCTTGCGCCATTGCTCGTAAACAGCCGACGCAAAATCGAGCTGCTCAATATACTGCTGTTCTCAATGCCCGGTACTCCGATCATTTATTACGGAGACGAGATCGGCATGGGCGACAATTTTTATCTCGGCGATCGCAACGGTTGCCGGACCCCAATGCAGTGGAGCCCGGACCGCAACGCAGGATTCTCAAGAGCAAATCCGCAGCAGCTTTATCTGCCGATCACGATCGACCCTGAATATCATTACGAAGCCATCAACGTGGAAAATCAGCAGAAAAATCTCTCCTCGTTGCTCTGGTGGACACGCCGAGTCATCGCCATGCGCAAAAATTTCAAGGCGTTTTCGCGCGGCTCGCTTGAATTTCTTTATCCAGACAATCCCAAGGTTCTCGCCTTCCTTCGCCGTTACGAGGACGAAATCATTCTGGTGATAGTAAATCTCTCGCGCTTTGCACAATCGGTGGAACTGGATCTTTCACGCTTTTCCGGCTATGTGCCGATGGAAGTTTTTAGCCGCAATCTCTTTCGGCCAATTAGAAAATCCCGTTACGTTATCACGCTGGGTCCGCATGCGCACTACTGGTTCGCCCTGCACGCCCCTGCCGACGGACGCCGTGCGCCAAGAAAGAAAGCTGTGCCAGTAATTAGTGCGCCGATGGAGCTAGAGACGCTGCTGGCCAATGGCCAACGCGCCGCCATCGAAGGCGAAATTTTGCCCAAGTACATTCAGACCTGTCGCTGGTTCGGTTCAAAGGCGCGGACTTTTCGCAATCTGAGAGTCGTTGAGCAGGCTTCGATCTCGGACGATGCCGATAGCGCTCAACTTTGGTTCGTCGAGGTCAACTATCTCGATGCGCCCGTGGAGAGGTATGTTCTTCCTGTCGAGATTGCATCCGGCGATGCCGCTCGCGCTATTTCTCAGGCCGCTCCCCACGCTGTGATCGCACGTTTCGAAGATAGCGGAGAAAACATTCTTTTTGATGCAATCTGGGATCTGAAATGCCGCTCTCGGTTGTTTGACACAATTCTGAGCCACCAGACTAGGAAGGGGCGCGCTGGCGAACTCGTCGGGGTCACAGCTAAGACTTTCGAAGCCGATCAATCCACTCATCCGGGAAATTCGCAGGTGTTAGGTACGGAGCAGAGCAATTCCTCGATGCTCTTTGGTAATAAATTTTTCCTTAAGCTCTATCGCAAGATCGAGGATGGCGTGAATCCTGACGTCGAAATAACCCGGTTTCTTACGGAGCACACCAACTTTCCAAATGTGCCAGCGTTCGTTGGCGCGATCGAATATCGCCGTGCGAAAACGGAACCGACTGTGGTGTGTTTGCTGCAAAGCGCGGTGGCTAACCAGGGTGATGGCTGGTCGCTCACCCTGGACGCAGTCGGCCGTTACTATGAGCGGGTGCTTGCGCGCAAAGCGGATCTTCAGAATGAAATCGCGCCCCCGGGAGCACTACTCGATGAGCTGATCGGCGGGGTTTATCCTGAGAAGATGATTCTCCTCGGACAACGCACCGGCGAGTTACATCTCGCGCTGGCCTCGTATCCGGATGACCCGGCGTTCCAGCCCGAGCCATTCAGCGCGATGGCGCAACGCTCTGTTTATCAAAATATGCGGGCATCGCTGCGACGCGCGTTTACCCTTTTGGAAAAGAAATTATCCGATCTTCCGGCGACCTTCCGCGACGAGGCGAAAGAAGTGCTCGGTGCGGAACAAGAGATCCTCGCGCGCGAAAAACGACTGCTCGATCGTCGCACAAATGCCGCAAAAATCCGGATTCATGGCGACTATCATCTCGGTCAATTGCTTTATACCGGAAAGGACTTTTTCATTTTGGACTTCGAAGGCGAACCAGCGCGACCGCTTAGCGAACGCAAACTGAAACGCTCCGCGCTACGTGATGTCGCAGGCATGATGCGATCGTTCCAATACGCCGCCTACAGCGCGCTGTGGCAACCGGCCATGCGCAAAGAAGACGTGCCTTTTTTGGAACGCTGGGCCGATCTCTGGTATCGTCACATGGGCAGTGTCTTTCTGCAGAGCTATTTGAAGACAACCGGCACTGCTATCTTCATTCCGCAAAACAGCGAAGACCTCCAAATCATGCTCGAAGCCTATTTGCTGGACAAAGCAGTTTACGAAATCGGCTACGAGTTAAACAATCGGCCTGGCTGGGTCGTCATTCCCGTCCGCGGCATCAAGCACATTTTGAAATCGGTCTGAGCGTTATCTTTCCAGTGCCGAAAGGAGCGAAAGAAAATAGCTCAACGTTTTAAGGCTGAGTTTGTGGATTGCCTGAGCATCAGTGCCCAAGGGACGGAAGAATCTGAGCTACGATCAAAAAATTTGGCAGCTTGCAAAACACGCTTATAGGTTCGATTTGAACGTAACCCTATGAATCAACATCTCGACCAAATCGACAATGACATCGCTTACAAACATCTGTTGAAGCACCCATTCTATCTCGCGTGGACGCGCGGTGAGCTAAGCAAGGCGGCGCTGACCGATTACGCGAGGCAGTACTATCATCATGTCGCAGCGTTTCCGACGTATCTGTCGGCTGTGCACGCGAAATGCGACGACCAGGCGATCCGCAAACAATTACTCAATAATTTGATCGATGAGGAAGCTGGATCTCCGAATCATCCCGACCTTTGGAAGAAATTTGCGGATGGTCTCGGCGTCAAAGACGCCGAGTTGGCGCGAACCGAGAAGCAACCGGAGACGAAAAAGTTGATAGACACGTTCCGCTCGGTTTGCGGCCAGGGATCAACTGCGGAAGGTCTCGCGGCACTTTACGCGTACGAGAGTCAAATTCCGTCGATCTGTGAATCTAAAATCGATGGACTGAAGAAGCATTATGGATTCACCAAGCCCGAGCATTACGAATATTTTATTGTCCACATCCAAGCGGACCGCGAGCATTCCGCCACCGAGCGTCAAATGCTGAGTCGTCACCTTGATGCCCAGAATTTCGAATCAGTGAAAGTCTCAGTGAACCGCGTTCTCGACGCGCTTTGGGATATGCTCTCAGGCGTTTGCCACCGTCACGCCATCGCGTGCTGATTGATGCGGCTCCCAGTGCTTCACACAAGCACCGCTACAACGTTACCGCGGACGCATTGTTGATTGACTTCCTCGATCACATCGCCTTTTCGCAATTCCGCGACTCCACTGTCAGGATCGACGCCGTTGACCACAACCCCTTGCACATTGGCAGGCAGATCGAGTTGCTGCGCTGTTTCTGGAGTCAGCTCTTCCACGTGAATTGACGCGAGAGGTCCACCGGCGGATTCTTGATCGCCCGGCTGCCCGGGGCGTTGCGGCTGCGGCTGTGGCTGGCTTTGCGGAGGCGTGACACCCGAACTTTGAAAATCAATCGGTTGCTCTTTGATCTGCGTTTTCACCTTGAGCGGTTTTCCGCCGCGCATGATGTCGAGCTCCACTTGCTTGTTCAATGGCGTCTGGGCCACGAAGGTCCGCAGCGCGTTGAAATTCTTCACGTCACG
>QHPC01000332.1 GCA_003218915.1 Verrucomicrobiota bacterium | reverse complement strand
TCTCCAGGTCCATCCTAATGGCACCTATACGGTGGATGCGAACGGCCACGGGACGATGACGTGGACGGGTATGAACGGCCCCAAGCACCGCGATTTTTACATCGTGAACGGAGGCGCTGAGCTCAAGTGGATCATTACAGACCCACCCGGTACCAACGTGATAGCAAGCAACAGCGGCACCATGACCAGACAATAGCGAGGGCTTGCTCAAGTAACCTGCCGAGCCGAACAAGTAGGCATATTTGGCAATCAGCCGTCACGCTTCATCGCGTGGCGGCTTTTTGTTTCACGTGTGACGCTTACGGCTCTTTGAACTCACCCGGAGAAATGGGAAATGCAGTCAAGGCTTTATTATCCACACACCAGATGACTGGATTCTGTCCAAGGACAGACGTGCAGAACGATCTCGTTTTCTGGGCGAGGAACCCGCCTTCGCAAGGCTACGGCGCGGCAGGCTATCTGCTAGCGGCCTTGGCTGCGGCAACGATCTTGTCGAAGCGCTCATCACGGCGCGAATCATCCCAGCATGGATTGAAGCGGAGAGTCACTCCGCTATCGCGTTTCACGCGGGTGCTGCGAAGGCGCCGCGGCAGTAAAGGCGAATTTGCGCTTCCGAATCAACATCAAGTTACGAATGTAAATAAGCGAATTCGGGAGATACGCGAGAATTCCAACCGGATCGCGTCGGAAAATAAAGTAAATGCACATGAGCACGCTTCCGGCAATACTCCAGTACCAGAACGAGACTGGGATAATGCTTTCGCCCTGTCGCTCTGACGCGAGCCATTGGACGAGGAACCGCATCGAGAAAAGAGCGTTCCCAATGAAACCAAGGACCATGAGATAACTCCAATCCAGTCCAAAAAATCGGTATTCCTTCCCGATCCAAGTGATAGCGATGAGTGCAAATGTGTTCATAGGCAATATTTCCTTAAAGTGAAGATACTAAAACTGATCTCATAAGCGCCTTGTCATGTTGAGCGAAGCGAAACATCTCTGGTTTATTTCCGTTGAGTGAGCCGTCGATCCGAGATTCTTGGCTTTGCTCAGAATGACATGATGAGACGTCTCACGATCGCGCCTTTAAGTGCGCAATCAGTGTATCGGCGATGGCCGCCGGAGTCTCGGCAACCGCGATGCCGGCTGCTTTCAGTGCGTCGATTTTGCCTGCCGCAGTTCCTTTACCGCCTGAAACAATCGCCCCGGCGTGACCCATGCGTCGCCCGGGCGGAGCTGTCATCCCCGCGATAAAAGCCGCGACCGGTTTCTTGCAGTTCTTCCTGATCCACTCGGCAGCCTCTTCTTCTGCCGAACCGCCAATTTCACCGATCAAGATCATCGCCTCCGTGCCGGGATCTTCGTTGAAAAGTTTCACGCAATCCAGATGCGACAGGCCGCCAATCGGATCGCCGCCGATCCCAATGCAGGTTGATTGGCCGTACTCGCGCGATGTGAGTTGCCAGACCGCTTCGTAAGTCAGTGTGCCAGAGCGCGAGATCACGCCGATTTTGCCGGGCTTATGGATGTACCCGGGCATGATGCCAATCTTGCACGCGCCAGGCGTAATGATTCCCGGGCAATTCGGTCCGATCAGTCGTGATTGCTTTCCACGCATCAGGGCTTTTACCCGCATCATGTCCATCACTGGAATTCCCTCCGTGATGCAAACGACGAGTTCCACTCCGGCATCCACGGCTTCAAGAATTGAATCCGCAGCCGCCGGAGCGGGCACAAAAACCATCGAGGCGTTGCAGCCAGTTTCTCGTCGCGCTTCCCAGACTGTATCAAACACTGGCACCTTACCATCGAACATCTGCCCGCCTTTGCCAGGTGTTACACCTGCAACAACGTTCGTGCCGTACTCCATGCACTGTCGTGTGTGAAACGCCCCTGCGCTGCCGGTGATTCCCTGAACCACGAGGCGTGTGCTCTTATCGACAAGGATGGACATGATGAAAATGACGAATGACGAATGACGAAGCTCGAAGGAATGACGAAATCCGAATGAGCGAAGAGAATTCCAGTATAGCCTTCGTCATTTGAGCATTCTGGCTTCCTTCGACATTCGTCATTCGGGCTTCGTCATTGCTGTTTGCGTTTGTGGACGACCAGCTTGTTCCCGTCTGGATCGCGAAATTGCGCCATCCAACACACCGGCGTTTCCATCTTTTCCATATCGAAGGTGACACCGCGTCCTTTAAGTTTATCGATCGCGGAATCGATATCTTCTACTTCAAAAGCGATCGTCGTACCGTCGCGTGACGGTTTCCAAGCCGGATGACAGCCAACACCGATTGTGGTCGGGCCAAGATCGTACTCGACCCATGCGCCGTCCATTTGGGTTCGCGTAGGTTTTAGCTCAAGCGTCTCCTGATAAAACTTCCGTGCCTGCTCCTTGTCTGAAACGGCGACGGCGACAAATGCAACTTCCTTAATCATGATGTTATGCCTTTTTTAGTTTGTGGATAATAATCTTATTACCGTCCGGATCCTGCACGACGGCCATCCAGCACACCTGACTCTCGATTCCTTCGGCGGCAAATCGAGCCTTCGCTTGTTTCAGGCTCTTAATGGCGGCATCAAAGT
>QHPC01000331.1 GCA_003218915.1 Verrucomicrobiota bacterium | reverse complement strand
GCGAATGACGCAAATAAGCGCGAATACAAAGCGCGAGGGGCTGCGGTTTCACAACCGCCCGGATTCGGGCGCTTAAGGAGCTTGCTTTGTTGATTCTTGATTCGCGTTATTCGCGGCAAGAAAAATCTTCGCAAAACGCGACGAATTTGGCCTATAGCAGTACGAACGAAGCATAGCCGGGCCTCGCCGCAATTGTTCTTTTATCCCGTCGCGGTTGCGATATGGTTTAATCACCTGTGACTGCTTCTTCGCTCATCGTGTCAGACTCTGAGATTCTCGGCCGAACGCCTGTGTTCAAACGCACTGGCGTTCCAGTGCGAACGCTGTTGGAATACCTCGCAGACGGATTATCGCTGGAATATTTCCTTGAAAGCTTTCCATCGGTGACCCGGGAGCAAACGGCAGATGTGCTCCGGCTTAGTCAACAACGGATCGAGCAAGAAATTGCCGCGTAAGGATTACCGCTGATCTTCCAATTTGCTCGTATGGGAGGGGGCGCACATATTCATTCGCGTGAGTCAGAAAGAAATTGTCTTGGATGCAATTAGCGAGTTGCCCGATGGCGTTTCCTTGCAGGAAATCGCCGACAGGATCGAGTTTCTTGCGGCAATCCAAAAAGGGCTGGATCAGCTCGACCGTGGCGAAGGCATCCCGAACGAAGAAGTCAAGCGACAGCTCGCCACATGGCGACTGCGGGACTGATTTGGTCGATCCGATTGCCGATGACTGATGAGGAGACAGTAACCACATTGCATTGGATCTCAGGTTCCTGTAAGATCGCATGAGACAGGATAATGGATTACACCAAAATCATTACGATCGAGCCCGGAAAGCGCAGCGGCAAGCCCTGCATCCGCGGCATGCGAATGACCGTTACGGACGTGCTTGAGTATCTGGCGGGCGGAATGACGCATGAAGAATTGTTAGCTGAATTCCCGGATCTAACAGAAGAGGATATCCGTGCTTGCCTCGCTTTTGCCGCTGATCGGGAACGGAAGTTGGCTACGCTTCCGGCGTGAAGCTACTCTTCGATCAAAATCTCTCGCCGCGCCTGCCCGTGCTCCTCGTCAATGTTTACCCCGGAAGCGCGCACGTTCGTGAGCTTAGCCTCCGCGATGCAAGCGATGCCGAGATCTGGAAATATGCAAAAGAGAACGGATTTGCGATTGTCTCCAAAGATTCGGATTTTCAACAAAAAAGTCTGTTGTCCGGACAGCCACCCAAGTTCATTTGGCTACGCGTTGGGAACTGCGCATCCGGATTAATTGCAGAGCTACTTCGTCAGTACGCTGCAATAATTGTGAAATTCGGCGAGAGCAGGGAAGAGAGCCATTTGATGGTACCCTAATCATCGGCCAACGCTCGAGCGGCACTTCGCTCGCATTCGCGACGCAGTGGAATCGGCGACAACGGGTCAATACATCGTTCTGGAACGAGAGAGCGCATAGCCAAAACGCTCGATGCCGCAGCGTCACGTTAGCGGCCAGGAGTCAGTGGTCTCCGTGAAAGCGCAAGAGCCGCTTGCATTTATTACTTGCCAACCGCCTGGTTCTCGATATACTGCGCGCCCTTCAATGTTCCCCCAACGCCAGTGGTCGGTCGGGGTGCAAGCGCATCGCGGGCAGACGCGCCCATACGATCACCCGCCTACGGTCGCCGCGGCGACCTACCGCGTGGCGGGCCCGCCTTCGCTGGACTACTCCGAAAATTTTCGCGAGCAGGCGGGCGCGGCAGGCCGCAGTCGGCGCTCATTTATTCGCCAAAAAAGGTGGAACTGCGGAGACATTTTCCCGGAGTACTATGTGACGGCAATCTTCGCTTAAACACACCACGGATGACACGGATTACACGAATGTTTTTCTGTAGAGGTAGCCCCGAAAATGTTCAGGGCTTTACGCTAGCGAAGCAACGTGAGTGCACTCGCGCTCCTCGTCCCGCCGCAGCCGACTACTCCGCCGAAGCGGCTGCGAAGGCTGGATTGCGCGAAGGCGGATTTACGTTGCTCGAACTGCTAATTGTCGTCGGCATCGTTGCACTCCTGATGGTGCTGATCGCGCCAGCATTCACCTACATCAAAGGCGGGACCGATGTCACGAGCGCCGCATACACGATCAAAAGCGTGCTCGACACTGCCCGCACCTACGCGAAAGCGAACAACACTTACACCTGGGTCGGCTTTTATGAGGAAGACGTCTCTCAATCGTCGGTCATCCCTGCGCCGGACCCGCGATGCACGGGCTGCGTCGGCCGAGTCGTCATTTCGATTGTCGCTTCTAAGGATGGAACGGATCT
>QHPC01000330.1 GCA_003218915.1 Verrucomicrobiota bacterium | reverse complement strand
TTCGATCCGCATAATCCGAACATCGTGTTCGCATCGCTTTGGCAGGCGCGACGACAGCCATGGTTTTTCTCCAGCGGTGGCCCGGGCAGCGGACTTTATCGCTCCGAAGACAATGGCGTCACTTGGAAGCGTCTTGAGGGCAACGGCCTTCCTGGTGGGATCCTCGGGAAAATCGGCATCGCCGTTTCCGGAGCTGATCCTAACCGGGTTTATGCAATCATCGAGGCCAAGGACGGTGGCCTCTACCGATCTGATGATGCGGGGCAGCATTGGACCCGCGTGAACGACGATGGCCGATTTCGTCAGCGCGCCTGGTATTTCAGCAAAGTTTATGCTGATCCAAAATCTGCGGATACGGTTTACCTGGTAAACACTGGGCTCTTTAAGTCAGTCGATGGTGGAAAGACTTTCAATCTCATGCCCGCACGGCATGGAGATCATCACGGGCTATGGATTGATCCGACGAACCCAAATCGCATCGCAAATGCGAACGACGGCGGCGCAAGCATTTCGACCGACGGCGGCAAGAACTGGACCACTCAAAATAACCAGCCGACTGCCCAGTTTTATCACGTCGCTGTGGACAACGCGTTTCCCTACCACATTTACGGCGCGCAACAGGACAATTCGAATGTCGGTATCGCCAGCCGGTCGGATTCCGGAGTAATCGGACGCGAAGATTGGTTTGTAGCCGGTGGCGGCGAATGCGGCTTTGTCGTACCCGATCCGCGCGATTGGCACATCATCTATTCAAACAGCGAAGGCTACATCAATCGCTACGACAAAAATAAAGAAGAAGTGCGGGACGTCAGCCCAGTTCCTCTGGACAATTCCGGCCATGGCGCCGTGGATCTTGCTCATCGTTTTCAATGGGTCTCGCCGCTCATGCTTTCACCGCACAACCCGGATGTGCTCTACACCGCTGCGGAATGCGTTTTCAAATCAACCGATCACGGACAAAGCTGGGCGCAGATCAGCGGTGATCTTACGCGCAATGATAAATCGAAACAGCAGCCAAGCGGCGGGCCGCTCACGAACGACATCACTTCAGTCGAATATTACGACACGGTTTTTGCGCTGGCCGAATCGCCAGTAAAACAAGGTACGGTCTGGGCAGGCACAGACGACGGGCTTGTGCACGTCACCACCGATGATGGCCAGCATTGGTCGAACGTCACACCGAAGATGCCGGAGTGGAGCACGGTCGATCTGATCGAACCATCGCCGCATGATGGCAACACCGCATATGTTGCGGTGGATCGACACAAACTCGACGACTTCAAACCATACATTTTCAAAACTACCGACCTGGGAAAGAGCTGGAGCTCGATTGTCCACGGAATTCCTGATGGCGCTTATGTGCACGCGGTGCGCGAAGATTCCAAGCGCAAAGGTTTGCTTTACGCGGGAACCGAGCTCGGCGTTTTCGTTTCATTAGACGACGGCGCGCATTCGCAGCCACTGCAATTGAATCTGCCCGTATCACCGATTCACGATCTCGTTGTGAAAGATGACGATCTCGTAGTGGCGACTCATGGCCGCTCTTTCTGGGTGCTCGACGATTTGACGCCGCTACGTCAACTGAATGCGCAGCTCGCGCAGGCAGACGTCATTTTGTATCAACCACAAACCGCACCGCGTTTGCATTACCCTGAGGAATTCGACAAGCGCCAACCAGTGGGTGACAACCCACCTTCTGGAGCAATCATCGATTATTATTTCAAGACCGCGCCAAAAGAAGAAGTTTCTCTCGAGATCCTCGATGCCTCAGGCAAAGTCGTCAGGCATCTTTCGAGCAAGGAAAAAAAAGAAGGCGAGCAACCGCCTGAATGGCCGGACCGCGTCGAGCGCGTGAAAACGATTCCAGCCAACGAAGGGATGAACCGGTTCGCGTGGGATCTGCGTTACGATGATCCGATTCAAATCCCTGGCGCGTTTTATTCTTCGACAGGGCCGAAAGGCCCGCTTGCGTCTCCCGGTGATTATCAGGTGAAACTAACGGTCGGCGGCAAATCGCAGGCTGCGCCGCTACATTTGGTGATCGATCCGCGAACGAAAGCACAGGAAGCCGGCTTGCAAAAACAGTTCACCTTAGCGACGCAGGTGAACGATCGAATTTCACAACTACATCAGGCGGTCAACGAAATCCGCGATCTCAGATCGCAAATTCAAAATCTGCACAAGCGTTTCGGCGACGATCAACGCTTAAAGCCAGCGCTTGCGACGGCAGACGATCTCGATCACAAAATGTCCGAGGTCGAGCAGAAGCTCATTCAGGTGAACATGAAAGGTTCGGAAGCGAACCTCGCTTTCCCAAACATGTTGAATGAGCGGTTTGACACGTTTAGCCACGTCATCGAGTCCGGCGATGCAGAGCCCACCAAGCCGCAACTCGACGTGTTTAAAATGTTGAGCAGCCAGCTCGACGAGCAGTTGAAAAAATGGGCACAGCTCAAGAACGACGATTTGCCGAAAGTCAGCGAATTGATCAAACAAGCTAATTTGCCTGCATTGATCATCACGCAGCCGAAGAAAAG
>QHPC01000329.1 GCA_003218915.1 Verrucomicrobiota bacterium | reverse complement strand
TTCAGTTTAAGAAACGCTTCGCGCTCAGCGATTGCGTCGAAGTCTGCTGGCAAATCCGGATACTCCAGTCGATCCGTGCCAGTGCTAGCTTCGTACAGTACATGCCCAGGCTATAAAGATCGGCCTGGGGTTTCCCGGGGCCCTCAGGTGGAATGTAGCCTTCCGTGCCCCAATGACTCTTCTCTCCAGTGTGTGCCACCAGCCCGATGTCGGCCAGTTTTGCGTGCCCTTTGACGAAGATGATATTGGACGGCTTTACGTCGCGATGGACTAACCCGCGCCGATGCAGCTCCTTCTCTTGTCGACCCGCTAATGAGTCAAGGCTATTCGGCTATCGCTGTTTCGACGGCAGACTCTGCGGGAAGAGTGGGTGTAGGCGCAGTCTGGTCTGGCGGCGCAGGCTTGATTGAAACAATCGTAAATTGAGCGGCGCCGTGCTCGGCGTTTAGCGAGACCGTCTCGCCGACTTTGCGGCCGAGTAGTGCCTGCCCAATCGCAGTTTGATAGGAAATGATGTGGCGATCGGGATCACCGTCCCACGCACCTAAAATCGTGTAAGTTTCCTCCTCGTTAGTCGTCACGTTGCGCAGCGTGACGATGGTGCCGATGGATACCCGGGACGTATCAGCATTTTCAAATGAAGTCCCGCGCGCGTTGTGCAGCATTTGTTCCAGCTCGGTTTTTCGTCGCATGAGCACGCTTTGCATCTGCTTCGCCGCTTTAAATTCAAAATTTTCGCTCAGATCGCCATAAGACCTGGCGAGCGCGATTTCTCTGGTGTTCTCTGGAATCTTTGTCTTTACCACCTCTTCGTATTCGGCCTTGCGTCTTTCCAGGCTGCTCCAGGAAACGATTAGCGATGCGGTCTCTCCCTGGGTCTGCGCGCCTGCGATCATGCTCTCCAGTTCTGGATACACTTTGACGAGTCGGGCGAGAAGTGAGCGTTTCGTCAGCTCATCGAACAGATGGCTTAGTTGTAGCCGCCGCATCCAATCGCGCGCGGTAGCGACATCGCTTTTCCTGAAGATGTCCCCAAGCAGTTGCCGATCTTCGACCAATGTGCGGTACAACTTGCCGGTCCGGCCAGCAGTATTATGTTGTTCGCGCTCCAGCGCCGCAAAAATTGCGCCAAGCAATTCCTGCGTCACCAGTTCGCTCCATTGCTCCCGCTCGCTACAAAGCCAGGCAAGCATCTCGCTCGTGGCTGAATGTTCGCGGATGCTCCGCTCCAGCATCGTCCGAAGCTCGTCATGTTTTCCGGCTTCGCTCAAGATGCGGGGAATTTGGGCGACCATCCGGCCGTGACTCTGTTGCATCAAATCCAAACCACGTTCTGTCCAGCGCGGACCGAGCGCGGTCGGCAACGCTTGCAAGATTCGTTTCTCTTTTGCCGCCGGTAATTTCGCCAAGACCGAGATCAGGCGCTTGTCTTCCTCGAGAATCAGTGTCGAAAGGGTCAAACCGATGTGCGTCGTGTGCAACGATGGGACGCGCCCAATCAAATCGTCTCGCGCGATGATGAGCTCGAACGCGAACTCCGGGTGCATTTTCTGATTGCGCACCGTCATGTTCTCGATCGTCGTGATAATCGGCTGAAGTTGTTTTTCGGATTCCCTGAATTGGTCGCAGGATTTTATGATCTGCTCGAGCGCTGCGATTTGCGCCTTTGGTTGCCGTGCCTTGTTGAAAGCATCGAGCAATTCGTCAGCCTGCGACACGCCTTCGCCGCGAATTTGAATGGGTTCGGTCTTTTTTGCAGGGACAGAAAAAACGCCGCTTGCCTTGAGCGCCTTCTTGGTCGACTCCCACCAGCGTTTCCATTCCGTCTCAGTGAAAACATCACCCACAAGCCATTCACTGATCTGCTGCGCCGTGGCTTTACCGTCCAAGCTTTCAAGAATATTGCGTACCAGGGCAGCTGGATTCTCTCTTGCCAAATTTTTGATCGACGCAAGGTCGGTCGCTTTGCGTGCGAGGAAGTGCTCTGGCGCGAGCGGCGTGACATTTTCCGCCGCGTACTCGGCCTGCATCGGATGCGACTTTTTGCCCGCAAAATCAATTACGATCTGGTTGAGCAGCAGATTCCATTCGCTCACGCGACCGAATCCCCAGCTTTTATGCAGGCAAAATGTGCCGGGCTTTAGTTCTTCGAGTTGCTGCGCGGCGCGCGTAGTGAGTTTGCCGGCTTCGACCAGTTTTTCTAATTCGGTATCCATCAATGAGGCTAATGAGTCCAGTGTGACCTATAAGTCGCATGGGTCAGGCGCGCAATTTACGTTTGCTGTGCGCCTCGGTGCATGAAAGTCTCCCCGCCGTGACGACGAGTATCTGGTTTTGGATCGCCTTTCACATTGGCGTGTTCATTGCGATTGGGATCGACCTCTTCACGTTCCACCAGCGCGGCCGGGAATTAAGCATGACTGCTGCGGCTCGGCGCAGCGTGCTGTGGGTAATTGTGTCACTTGGATTTAACGCGCTGGTGTGGCGCATCAAAGGACCACATCATGGGCTGGATTTTTTCACCGGCTACCTCATCGAATATTCGCTGAGCATGGATAACATTTTTGTTTTCGTGCTCATTTTTGC
>QHPC01000328.1:2494-3473 GCA_003218915.1 Verrucomicrobiota bacterium | reverse complement strand
GGAACACCGCTGGCGTCGATTTGTCTGCAATGCTCCAATCCTCGGCGGCAGCCCTGAGGCCTCCTACCAACATGACAGCAGGCGATCCTTTAGCGCTACACTTCAGATACATCTTGCGACCGCCACTAATGTCGAATTCCAAAAACGCCGTCAATTTTTCATCCGCGTGCACAATGAAGCGCTTTCCATGGCGGTGCGCCTTGCAACTGTGAAATTCATTTTCGCCGGCTGCAATACAAGATTAAACTCGTGACGCGCAGCGCCGATGTGGCGAAATGGCAGACGCAACGGACTTAAAATCCGTTGGGCCGTAAAAGGCCCGTGCCGGTTCGAGTCCGGCCATCGGCAGGTTTTTCCGGCAAGCCTGAATCGTTCCGCCTTCGCCCGCTACGGCGTGACAGGGAAATCTTGAACCGTTACGTCGGAAAACGATTCACGAATCATTAATTACCAATTACGATTTAGAAATGGATCGACCGCTTTTTATTCCGGTGATTCTCGGGACCTCCCGCCAGGGAAGGAGAACTGAGAACGCTGCCCGCTTTGTTTTTGAGCAAACAAAGAAACGTGCGGGTGTCGAGACGAAGCTGGTCGACGTGTGCGAGCTTCCCATGAAACTCGATGATGCAGGCGAGCAAATGAAGGACCCAACGTTCTCAGCAACCATCGAGCGTTGCGACGGGCTCATCATAGTAACTCCGGAATACAATCATGGTTACCCCGGCCTTCTGAAGCACGCACTCGATATGAATCTGGAGGAGTACATTCACAAGGCCGTCGGGATTTGCGGTGTCTCGGCGGGACCGTTTGGCGGCGCACGAGTGATCGAGGCGCTGCTGCCAGTCATGCGCGAGCTAGGCCTGGTGACAATCTTTTGGGACGTGAATTTCGGAAACGTGCAAAAGCTTTTCGATGAACAGGGAAAATTGCTCGATCAAAATTATGTGCGGCGCCTCGACAAATTCCTGAATGAATTGAT
>QHPC01000328.1:0-2489 GCA_003218915.1 Verrucomicrobiota bacterium | reverse complement strand
AAAGACGCGCTAGCGGAGCGAATGCGGCGCCTTGGCATTCGCGATGTCGACCTTGAAGAAATCTTTGCGCGATCCAGTGGACCGGGCGGTCAAAACGTAAACAAAGTTGCAACTGCTGTAACGCTCCGTCACAGGCCGAGCGGCGCCAGCGTGACTGTGCAGGATTCGCGTTCGCAAGCGGTAAACCGTAGGCTGGCGCGGGAACGATTGCTGGATGCGATCGAGAGCGCTCGAGAAGAACTGCGTGTGGCCGAAATCGCGAAACGCGAAAAAGAGCGGCGAAGAAAATCGCTGCGACCGGCTGCGCTGAAGCGAAGAATTCTGGAATCAAAACGCAAGCGCGGCGAACTAAAAAAGCAGCGCACAAAGGTCGAAATTTAAGAAGAATTCTTCACCCTAAATACGTCTGGCGATGCGACCTGCAACGAATCGTCTTGTGAAGAAACAATTCATGCTATGAAAAGAGCAATCATACTTGGTTCCATGTTTTCCGTTCTCGCCTTGATGCTGGTCTCTTGTTCCAGCGAGCCTGAGACGACTAGCACCACAACGCGCCAGACTACCGTCACAACGGCGCCACCGCCGCCCACGTCGCAAACAACGACAACAACCACGCACCGCATGGGCGGCGGCTACTAGGCCGTTTGTCGAGGACGCTCACCCCCCTTAGGCGGGATGGCGAAGCGGGCCGAGGGACCTCGCGCACAAGCGCTGATCGCACACAAGACTAAAGCGTGATCCACAACCCTGTGAGAGTCCCTCACCGTCTTCGCGGACTCGGGATGACCCACAGCTTGTTAGATCCGCGCTCGCAAGGGCCTATGATTTTTCTGCCGGCGCTTCGGCGGTTTGCGCTTCTTCCTCTGCTGCCTGGCTAACAACGGGCGCAATCGCCTGAAGCTTTTCGCCGTTGCGGAGATCCATTAATTTTACGCCCATCGTGTTTCGGCCAGTTTCGCGAATCTCTTTGACCCGCGTGCGCACCATCTGGCCCTTGTTGGTGATGAGCATAATCTCATCGCTTTCGCGGACGGTAAGCGCGCCAACCACGTCGCCGGTTTTCTCACCGGTTTTCATGGTGATAATGCCTTTCCCGCCGCGTGATTGCCGCCGATAATCATCGAACGGGGTGCGTTTGCCGATTCCGTTTTCGCCGGCGACCAGCAGCATCGCGTTTGGATCGACAATGGCGATGGCGACCACGTGATCGCCTTTCTCGGGGCGAATTCCCCAGACGCCGACAGTGTTGCGACCCTGGTCGCGCAGTTGTTCTTCGTGAAATCGCAAGCTCATTCCGTCTTTGGTGATGAGCACGATTTCGTCATTGCCATTCGTTAATTTCGCATCAATCAACCGGTCGCCTTCCTCGATTTGGATGGCGATGATGCCTCCTTTGCGAACGTTACGGTAATCGGAAAGGTTCGATTTCTTAACAATGCCGGACTGCGTGACGAACACGACGTGCAGATTTTCATCCCACGTTTGATCGACAGCGCTCGGTCCCATGCCGGATTTTTTGGATTGGATGCGGATCGTCGCCGCGATTTTTTCATCAGGCTTCAGCTCGAGAATATTTGCGATTGACCGTCCCTTGGCTGCGCGGCCCATCTCGGGAATTTCATAAACTTTTTCCACGTAGGCACGTCCCGCCGCGGTGAAGAACATCAGGTAATCGTGCGTGGTCGCGGTGAAAAGGTGCTCTACGAAATCGCCTTCCTCTGCTTCTGTAGCGCCTTCGCGCGTTTGCATCCCGATCACGCCTTTGCCGCCGCGCCGCTGCGCACGAAATGCGCTCACCGCCGTGCGTTTGATGAAACCGCCATAGGTGATGCTGATGATGCAACCCTCGTTGGCGATGAGGTCTTCCATGTTAATCTCGGCTTGATCAGGCACGATTTCCGTCAGGCGCGGCGAGCCGTATTTGTCGCGAATCTCGCGGAGCTCTTTTTTGATTATCGTGAAGACGCGTTGCTCTTTGGCCAGAACGTCGCGGAGATCTTTGATCGATTCGAGCAGTTCCTTGTATTCCTTATTGATCTTCTCGCGTTCAAGCCCGGTGAGCTGATACAGGCGAAGATTAAGGATTTCGTCAGCCTGCTGTTCGCTGAAGGCGTAACGTCCATTTGTCAGGCGGGCCTCGCTGCGAATCAAGATGCCGATCTGCTCGACCTGTCGCCTGGTGAATTCGAAGGCCAGCAGTTTTACTCGCGCTTCATCGCGACTGGCCGAACCGCGAACGATTCGAATAAATTCGTCCAGATTGGCTAGCGCGATTAGGTAACCTTCAAGCGTTTCCGCGCGCTCCTCCGCTTTGCGCAATTCGAAGCGCGTGCGGCGCAGGACGACTTCGCGTCGGTGCTCGATGTAACAGGCATTTGCGTCCTTGAGCGAAAGCAGTTTGGGGCGCCCATGATCAATCGCGAGCATGATAACCGCGAAGGAGCTTTCCATCGCAGTGTGCTTGTAGAGATTATTAATGACGACCTTCG
>QHPC01000323.1 GCA_003218915.1 Verrucomicrobiota bacterium | reverse complement strand
TCGCTTGACACGATGAAAGGCCGCTTCTGGTACGTCCAGCTAAAGAAGAGATTCCAGCGTTTGCCGCACAGCCGCTGCGCAGACCGGTGAAATTATCGGTTGAACAATTCTTAATCAAAAATAAAGGAGAAGAGATGAACACTGAAGAAGTTGCAAAAAAGTTGGTGGACTATTGCCGCAAAGGCGAATGGAGGAAGGCGCTCGACGATCTCTACGCTGACGACATTGTGAGCGTGGAGGCTCATGAGATGGAAAACATGCCGGCGGAAATGCGTGGCATTGATCAAGTGCGGGGCAAAACCGATTGGTGGGAGAAGAACATGGAAGTGCACAGCGCGAAAGTTGGCGGCCCGTTTGTGGCTCGCGACACCTTTGTTGTGCAGTTTGATATCGACGTGACCGAGAAAGCTTCCAAGAACCGAATGCAGATGTCGGAGGTGGGAATCTATAAGGTGAAAGACGGCAAAGTTGCGCACGAACAATTTCTGCCGCTCGCTCAAAAGAAAGTCGTTAGACCTTTCCATGCCGGAGCGAGTTCGTTGCGGATGGCGCCTACCAGCGCATCGATTCGATCTACTGGCACATCGATGTCTTGCAGCAGGGCTTCGGCGAGGGCGGCGGCGGATTCGGCTTCGTCGTAGCGGATAATGGACGCGCCGGCCTGCAAAAACGCATCGGACTGATTGATATACTCGGCTCGGGCGATGATCCGAACCAGGGGCGCGACTTCGCGTGCGGATTGAATGATGCGCAAGCTGATATCTGCGCGTGGCACCGTAACAATCAGGTACGCCGCGGCGTCGAGTCTCGCGGCATGGAGAATTTCCGGACGCGAAGCGTCACCAAAAAGCGCCTGCTTGCCCCGCTGTTGCAACTCCACGACGACCTCGACATTGCTCTCGACGATGATTGGGTTGATCTCGAATTCGGCCAGCAATCGCGTGACTGTTTGACCGACCGGTCCGTAGCCGACCACGATCGCACCGGGGTCCTGCATTCGTTCCGCCGCGATTTCGTTTGCGCGAGCTCCGAGCCTCTCACGTCCGCCCGCCAGCCACTTCGCGAGCAGCGGGCGCCTGGCGAGCAGCGGTTCGAGTGCAAGCATTCGACGGAAAATTAGCGGATTGAGACTGATGGAGACGACGGCCGCTGCGACGAGCACGCTATTGCCGGTGCCAGGGATGAGACCGAGCGATTGGGCCGTATCGCCGAGGATGAATGAGAACTCGCCGATTTGCGCGAGTCCGCCGGCAACAGTCAGCGCGGTCTTCAGTGAATGTCCACCGATGATGACAATGCCGAGCGCGGCGAGTGGTTTGATGATCAGAATAATCGCGAGTACTCCGACTACGAGTCCCGGCGATTCAAGAATTGCACGGTAACCCAGCGCCAACGAGGCACCAAAGGCGACGTAGGAAACAGTGGCAACGCAAATCGCCATTACCAGCACGGAAAGCGTGAAGAGCTCACGCGAACGCAGGCGCGCAACGCGCAGCAGCAGCCACGGAACAAAGCGCGCTCCAGCCAGCATCACGATCGCGGTGAGTACGGCGAGCTTCAGGACCGCGATTCCGAACGTTTGCCAAAGGCTTGTTCCATTTCCACCGGTCGCGGCGAGCGGCGGTAGCAGGACTAACACGAGGACGGTAATTATGTCTTCCACGATCAGCCAGCCGACGGCAGCGTGTCCTTCAGGCGTGTTGACGCTGCGGTGATCGACGAGCGCACGGAGCAAGACGACCGTACTGGCAACGGAGACTGCAATCCCAAGGATCAATCCCGTTTGCCATGACCAACCGAGGGCAACCGCGAGGCCAGTACAGGCGATCGTAGCTGCGGTGCTTTGCCCCAATGCTCCGGGGACTGCGATCGAACGCACCGCGAGCAGGTCTTTCACGCTAAAATGCAGACCGACGCCGAACATCAGCAGGATTACGCCCATTTCTGCAAGCTGGGACGCGATCTTAGCGTCGCCGACCACGCCGGGCGTGTAGGGACCGATTACGACACCAGCGATGAGATAACCGACAATGGGCGAGAGCCCGAGCCGCTTCGCTAGTAATCCGAAGAGCAGCGCTACGCTGAGCGCGAGCGCGATCGTGGTGATTAGTGGGATTTCATGCACCTGCTAAATTAGTAGTCGTCTGAAATGCTGGATTTCAAGGCACGGTCACGTCAATGTTTTGTGGGTGAACGCATTTGCCCAAAAAAATTGCGGAGCGGGCATCAGCGCACGGCCAACGCCGTCTCCGGTTGTGATTCGATATGCTTCTTCCCTTTCCAGCGCGACCACCAAAGCACGATCGGCGAGGCGACGAAGATCGATGAATAAGTTCCCACGAGGATGCCAACGAGAATCGTGAATGCAAAATCGTGCAGCACCGGACCGCCCAAAAAGTAAAGAGCGAGGGTGGAAAGCACTGTGGTGCCGCCAGTCAAAATAGTGCGGCCGAGCGTTTCGTTAATTGCGCGATTCATAATGAACTGCAGCGAGCCCCCGTTTGTCGTGCGCATTCCCTCCCGAATCCGATCAAAGACTACGATCGTATCGTTGATCGAATAACCAGCGATCGTTAGCACTGCGCCGACGATAATCAGAGACAACTCGCGACCGAACAAGGCGAATGCGCCGATTGTCAAAATCACGTCATGCAACAAGGCAATGATTGCGGCCAGAGCAAACGCAAACTCGAAACGCACGGTGACGCTCGACGCGGAACTTCGCCTCCGGAAATTTTTCGTCGAGCAGTTTCTCGATTCGATCGCTCGTGCCCGGGGCGCTGCGAATAGTGAGAAATTCCTTCCCGCTCGATTTCTCCGTCTGAACGACGCTCTCCTCCAAATCGATCTGCTTCAACACCGCACGGACATCGCCTTCGTCCACCTTCTTTCGCCCTTCCAGCACGAGCAGGTCGCCACCCTTGAAATCGATGCCGAAGTTCTTTTCGCCCCGCACGGCAAATACGACGACCGAGACGAGAATTACGAGAGCAGATATTCCCACTGACAGACGTCGTTTGCTCAGAAAATCAAAGTTCGTGGCCTTGATTAGATTCGACATGGTAACGCGTTTGAGAACGCCACTCGCGATTGCCCAGTTGAAGCAATTGCGCGTCACAAGCAGCGCGGAAAACATCGACGCAACGATGCCGATTGTAAGCGTAACGGCGAAGCCTTTTACCGGTCCGGTTGCCTTCCAGAAGAGAATTAGCGCCGTGATGAGTGTCGTAACGTTCGAATCAAAGATTGCGCTAAAGGCCCTGTCGTACGCGGCATTCAAGGCAACGTTCAACGGTTTGCCGCTCGCGAGTTCTTCCCGAAGCCGTTCGTAAATCAACACGTTCGCGTCCACGGCCATGCCGATTGTGAGAATGATGCCTGCTATTCCCGGTAGCGTCAGCACGAAGTTGAACATCGCCATCGCTCCAAAGAGCAGTACGAGATTAAGAATCAGCGCGATACTGGCGACGAAGCCGGCAAATCGATAATAGATTACGATGAAGAGAAAGCTGAGAGCCAAACCAACCAAACCAGCATAGATACCACTCCGGATCGAATCGGAGCCAAGTGTCGCGGAGACGCTCCGTTCCTCTTCCACGGTCACCGGCGTTTGCAGCGGATTTTCCAAAACGCTCGCCAAATTGCGTACCTCTTCTTCCGTGAAGTCGCCGGTAATCGAAGCATGACCGCCGTAAATCGGTTCACGAATTACCGGCGCGGATTGCACCCTGCCGTCGAGCACGATGGCGAAGCGTTTGCCGACATGGGCTTCCGTTAATTGTCCAAAAACGTTTGCGCCTTCACGGTCAAGCTGGAGCGCAACGCCCCAGCCTTGCTCATCATAGGTGGGGAATGCTTTTCGCACACGGTCGCCGAGAAGGTCAGGCCGGCACCAGGTCGGTGCCTTCTCTGATTTGTGCAATCAGCCGATCGTTCTCGGGATGGACAAGACGAAATTCCAGCTTCGCTACCTGGGCCAATTGCTGCCGCGCGGCCACAATCTGCTGCGGAGCTAGTCCGGGAATTTGCACAAGAATCCGGTCGGCACCTTGTGGCGTAATCACCGGTTCGCTCACGCCGAACTGATCGACGCGCTTCCGAATCACCTCGACCGCCTGATCCAGAGTGTCGGCGCTGATCGAGCGTTCACCTTCCGGGGTGAGCCGAATCAGGAAGGACGTGCCGCCTTGCAGATCAAGCCCCAGTCGGATCGTTTTGTCCGGTGGATAGAGCATCGTGACGCAAAACGCGACCAGCAAGACGGTGAGGATCGTGCCCAGGATGCGTTTGAGGCGGGCGTGGCTTGTCGCGAAGTACCAACCGAACAGGGCAAGCAAGGAAATTCCTGCTAAAAAAGTAGATCCGGGAGTCATAAATAGGTAAGAGCTGAAAAGGGTTTGGATCCAGCAGCCTTGTGCCAGATCGCAGATATTTGGCGCGCCATGTCATGCACGCGTTGTCGCAAACGACTAACGTCGCAGACGGGTGAACCGGTGAAGACGGCGACTCAGCGCCGACAAATCGGAAGCAGGTCTAAACCGGCGGGGCGCGTTCGCGAAGCGTGAGGCTTCCGCGAGCAATGTCTGAATGAATTCCTGTCGCGCAAAGCGAGCGCGCAGAGAAGTTGATACGGCGCAACGAAACGTCCCCGGCAGAATAGAAAAGCTGAACCGGTTGTTGCGCACCACCCTTTCGAATACAGAGCTTCGCCGGCGTCTTGGCGAGAACGCAGAAATTAATTTTCCCCTTGTGAGTAGATTGCTCGCGACGGTGCTGAGCGCCTGTTGTGGAGCTATGGAGAGTTTGCGGGCTCGGCGAGCAGAACGACGCGAGCGCAATAACGACGAAAGCGCTCACGGCTGCTCTAATGGTCCAGTTCGTCTCGACGGCGTCGCTCACATCCGTTCCATACGGTTTAATCTTTTGGGACGCAAATGGCTCTATCTGCTCCATCCGCCGATTGCATGACTTCAACGCCGCGGATATGATCGCGCTCGTGTCCGCTCACCGTGATCGAAAACGCGACGGGAATTTTAGCACTCTCATTCGCGCCGAACTTTGTTTATTCATTGGTCTCGGCACCGTATCAATTTTTTTCGGTACTGGAAGCCGGCTGGTGGAAATCGTCGCGCATCCAGTGGGACTGATTGTTATCTTCCTCTGGCTTTTTGCCGTTATTCTTTGGTCTGCCGTGTCCGTTGCCCGGCACGCCGACTGCCTTGCGATCAAATGGGGCGAGCCTTACGGAACTTTAGTCCTGACGCTGTCCGCGATCACCATCGAGGTCGTGATGGTCTCTACAGCGATGTTGCATGGCGAAAACAATCCTACCCTTGGGCGGGACTCGATTTTTTCCGTGATCATGATTGCTCTCGCCGGGTTTGTCGGCCTGGTCCTGCTGCTGGGCGGATTACGCCATGGCGAGCAGTATTACAATCTCCAGGGCGTCAACTCTTATCTTAATGTGATTATGACCCTGGCCGTGCTGTGCCTGGTCCTCCCGAACTTCACTACCACCACGGGCGACTCAACATTTTCCGCTGAGCAACAAATCTTTCTCATTGTGGTGTCAATAATCCTTTACGCGATTTTTCTGCTCATCCAGACGATGCGGCATCGCGGCTATTTCATGGAATCAGAGCAGGCAGGTGTGACGGCAGGTCCGGCACATCACTTATTGCGTGTGCAATCGACAGCTTTTCATATGCCTCAGGAGTTTGGCGGCGCAATGATCGCTGCCCTGGTACTTACGCCAGAGGGAATTGGCGCCGTCCAAGCCACTTTGCGCAATCAGTTGCAGCGCTCTATCAACATCCTGCTCGGTTCTGTGCTCGCGACGATCGGACTCACAATTCCCGCGGTGTTGACTATCAGCCTGGTCACGAAACGACCGGTGACGCTCGGAGTCCACGGCGGCAACCTTCCGCTGTTGCTGTTAACGCTGGCAGTGTGTGTGGTTACGTTTACGAGCAGAAAGACGAATATCCTGCAGGGTTGCGTTCACTTGCTCCTCTTCGCGGTCTTTGTGCTTTTGATCTTCGCGCCCTGATGAGCTCAAGCTCAGCATTGGTCGCGGTTTTCTGGCGCTCGGATTACAGTTTGTTACACCTGCTTCGCGACACGACGACGAGTTCGAAAATTCTCCTTACACGTGTCTCTGCATGACGATGGCGTCCGGTCCTTCCTTGGCGACCTTAAATCCAAATCGTTCATAAAGGCGCAACACAGGCTTGCCCGCTACGAGGCTGACCGAAATTGTTGACTCATGTGGATTCGCACGGACCAATTGTGTTAGGAGGGCTGTGCCGAGTCCATGTCGGCGGTGCTCCGGTCTCACCGCAAAGGCGAGCTCCGGCGGCGCGTCAGGTTTGTGGACCGGCTTACGCAGCCAAACAGCGCCAACCACTGATCCGTCTTTCTTGTCGTGCGCCACAAATCCGGTATCCCCCGTGCGACCCCAGCCGTCGGCGTAATGCGCGAACTCCGGTCGCAGCAGGATCTCGCGTGACGGTTGGTGGTTACCGACAGAGGATAGTCCTTGATAAAGCATCTCCCGGAGGATTGGCTCGTCGTTGGCAAGGAGTGGTCGAATCTCGTATTCCATGGATAAATGCGGCTTTCTATTGTCGGAGATAATGCGTGAAAACGCCAGTCCGACGTTGGACGGAATGCATCGCTTACGGGCCTTTATGCTAACGGACGTGAATTTCGCGCCTGAAATTCGTCCATGCATCCATGCTTGTGACCGCTTAGTTTCGTGCCAATGGACCGCGATTACGTTTTGGGTACCCACAACGAGGAATTAGCGAGACTGGGATTGCAACATCGTGTCTGGCGCCCAGTAGTTTTGGATTGCTGGCAGAAAGCCGGTATTACGGTCGGCAAACGCGTCCTCGATGTGGGCGCGGGTCCTGGGAACGCGACGGTCGATCTTGCGGAAATCGTCGGACCCACGGGCGAAGTGGTTGCGCTTGAGCGTTCCCAGAACTTCATCCGCGCAATGGAACAGACCTGTCATGCGCGATCGCTAGCGAATGTGAACATTCATCAGCTCGATTTAATGACGGATGAATTGCCCAGCGGCGATTACGACTTTTCCTGGTGCCGATGGGTCATGTCATTTGTGAATGATCCCGGCCTGTTGATCAAAAAGCTGAGCGGCGCGTTACGCAAAGGCAGCCTGGCGATTTTCCATGAATACGGCCATTATGAGACGTGGCATTTCTTCCCGCGTTTGGCGAATCAGGAGCGGTTCCGCGAACATGTGATCGCAACGTGGCGTGAGTCGGGCGGTGAGCCCGACGGAGCAGTCGCACTGGCGACGCTGCTCCCGGCGAACGGCTTCACCATTCGCTCGGCCAGACCGCACCTGTTTTGTGTGCGTCCGACCGAATACATGTGGCAATGGCCGGCCACCTTCATTGAAACTTATCTTCCCCGGCTGATTGAAATGGGACGAATCGATCAACAATTCGCCGACAAAGTCAGGGCCGATCTGGCGAGCGCGGAAAAGAATCCGAATGCGCTGATGATCACACCGCTGGTATTGGAGATTGTTGCGGAAAAAATCAGCTAAAATTTCTGGCCGATCGGCAACTTATTTCGGAGGCGTCGGCCTCTTTGCTTGAACTCCCTTGAGCCAGTCGATTAGTAACTGCAGTACTTTCGGATCGAACTCCGCAGCCTTATTATGAAATGCGTCCGCGAAACTCAAGTAATGCTCGAAGGTATGTCCCATTTCAGGGACTTCGATGAAGCGCGCAGCCCCTGGGCGGTTCGCATTCACATACTGGGCGATTAACTCGTGATCTTCGCGGCTCATGATCCAGTCATACTGGCCATGCAAAACTAAGGTTGGCACTTTCACGCCCGACCACGCGGTGGCCAGATTTAAACTTTGCAGCTGCTGATAAAATGCGAGTGGTCGT
>QHPC01000040.1 GCA_003218915.1 Verrucomicrobiota bacterium | reverse complement strand
GCGCGCTCGTCTGTTGCGAAAGAAGGCAACCGACACTGAGCGTATTCTTTGGCGGCATTTGCGGAACCGAAATTTTGCGGGCTACAAATTTCGCCGTCAGCATCCGTTGGACTGCTATATCCTGGATTTCTATTGTCCGACCGCAAAGCTCGCGATCGAGTTGGATGGCGGCGGGCATCACTATCGTTTCGGACAGATTCGCGATCGAACACGATCGGAATTTCTGGCTCGCAAAAGGATCACTGTGCTGCGCTTTTGGAATCATCAAGTTCGCTAGGAACTCGACAGCGTCTTGCAAGCGATCTGGTTTGCGCTGCAAGAAAGATATTCATCGGAACCCTCACCTTAATCCTCTCCCTTTGGCAAAGGGAGAGGCGAGCTTTGGTGGCGTATTTGTAATCGTCGATTCAAGCGAGCATCGACAAGTGCCAGGACAGCAGCTTAATTCAGCGGCGAAATTCCGATGAACCAAACTGCAACTGCACCACTGATCTGTCAGATCTGCAACAAAGCGAAATCGCCGAACAGCGGAATGATCGCGGAGCTAATCCGGCCTTCGCTTCTCGAGTTCGTCAAGAAGGCGACACCCGGCCTGGACAACAAAGGATTCATCTGCTTCGACGACCTGGGCGATTTCCGGAAGGATTATGTAAAAGAAGTCTTGCAGGACGAGATCGGCGAACTTTCCGCGCTCGACCAGGAAGTCATCGAAAGCCTGGAACAGCACGAGATTCTTTCCAGTGACATCGAGAAGCAATTCGAAAAGAAACTGACTTTCGGCGAACGTCTTTCAGACCGCATCGCTGAGTTCGGTGGAAGCTGGAAGTTCCTCATTACATTTGGCGCTGTTATCTTCCTGTGGATCGGTGCGAATGCAGTGTTGCTCGCTACCAGAGCGTTCGATCCTTATCCGTTCATCCTTCTCAATTTGATCCTCTCCTGTCTCGCCGCTGTCCAGGCGCCGGTCATCATGATGAGCCAGAACCGGGCCGAGGCGCGAGATCGTTTGCGCGCGGAAAACGATTACAAAGTCAATTTAAAAGCCGAGCTTGAGATCCGGCACTTGCACGAAAAAATCGACCATTTATTGCGGAAGCAATACAACCGTTTATTCGAGATTCAGCAGATCCAGATCGAGCTGCTGGAAGAACTCGGGCATAAACGCAAAAGCTGATTCTTGATTTCAGCGAGCCCCCCGGGGAAGCTATCTCGTAAATGCCCAGCGCTGTAGCGACGGCCCCTGAACGCCTCGACCCACCTTCGCCAAGGTACGGCGTGGCAGGCTCAGCGACGCGGCTACACCAAACGTTTCGCTGACCAATGTCTCACAAATGTCGTTTGCAATTAGATCGAAACCAAATACGCATTGCGCGCTGTGAAAAAAACTGCAAAGACGGCTCTCGCCAACCGTAGCGAGACGAAGGTCGCTGTAGTCGGCGGTTCCGGTTATGTTGGCGAAGAGCTTGTGCGGCTGCTTTTACGGCATCCGTATGCGGACCTAGCCGCCGTCACGTCCAGACAATTTGCTGGAAAGACGTTGGCCGACATTTTTCCGCGCCTTTCACATCACCAGAAAGCGGGCGACCTCCGCTTCGGCGCGTCGGATCCGGCGCAGCTCGCGCAGATCGCACAAATTATTTTTCTCGCGCTACCGCACGGATTCGCTGCGGAATTTGCCAAACCGCTATTGGAAAACGGCGCGCGCATTGTCGATCTTAGCGCAGATTTCCGAACCACGGACCCGAGGGTATACAAGGAATTTTACGGTAACGATCATCCGGCTCCTGAGTTGTTGGGCAAAGCCGTCTATGGGTTACCTGAAATTTATCGCGCGGAGATTTCACATGCGAATCTGGTAGCCTGTCCGGGTTGCTATCCCACGAGCATTTTACTTCCGCTGCTGCCCCTCATTGGCGAAAAAGCAATCAGTCTCCCAAGCATTCTGGTGACAAGCTTAAGTGGCGTGACTGGGGCCGGCCGTAAAGTCGAAACGGATTATCTCTTTGCGGAATGCAACGAAAGCATTCGTCCCTATGGAGTCCCGAAACATCGCCATCTTTCCGAGATCGAACACCAGTTATCGGCGTTGGCAGGGGAAAAAGTCACAATTCAATTCACGCCGCATCTGGTTCCGGTGAACCGCGGGATCATTACCACGATTTATGTTGATCTAAGCAAAGAGATTGACGCTGACTCGATCGCCTCCATTTACCAAAAGGCGTATGGCGATGAGCCGTTTGTCCGTCTGCTTGGCGCCGAGCGTTTTCCCGATACCAAAAATGTCAGCGGAACAAACTTTATTGATATCGCGTGGCGCCTGGATTTGCGCACCGGCCGCGCGATCCTGATGAGTTCGATCGACAACATTGTGAAAGGCGCCAGCGGACAGGCCATTCAATGTTTCAATTTGATGCACGGCTATCCCGAAACAGAGGGGTTGCTGTGACGCCGCGACGGAGTCTCTTTCACCCTGCACATTCACTTGCACTTACACGTGTTTGGAAATGGCTCCCCCAATGAGCAAGTGAAAGTGAAAGAGCAAGAATAGTGAAACGGTGGAGATGAGTCTCACGAATTTCCATGCCTAACGAAGAATCTTTCAAGACAATCGAAGGTTCAATTTGCGCACCGCAGGGTTTCAAGGCGGCTGCGGTTTTTTGCGACGTTAAACGCCTCGGGACCGGCAAAGGATCGGAAAAAGGGCGAAAACGCGATCTCGCATTAATCGTTTCGGATGCGTCAGCGGCGGTCGCGGGAATGTTTACCACCAATCAGGTTTGCGCTGCGCCTGTGAAATTGAGCGCGTCACGCGCGGCGAAGCGCTTTGCACGAGCGATCGTGGTGAATTCCGGCAATGCAAATGCGTGCACGGGCCGTCGGGGAATCGCCGACGCAAAACGAATGACTGAAACCGCAGCGGCCGTCCTGAAATTGAGAGAAGCCGATGTACTCGTTTGTTCGACGGGCCGAATTGGTGTGCTGATGCCGATGAAAAACGTTGAGCGGGGGATTCGCGCATGCGCGCCGGTACTCGCAAGATCGGCAACGAATTCCCGTCAGGTGGCAGAAGCCATCATGACGACCGATACGTGCCGCAAAGAAATTGGAATCGAACTTAAAATTGGAACATCAACAGTGCGGATTGGCGGAATTTGTAAAGGCGCCGGAATGATTCAGCCAGGGATGGCTGCCAGGCACGCGACCATGCTCGCCTTCATTACAACGGACGTTGCGATTGAACCGAAACTGCTAAAGCACGCGCTTCGAATCGCAGTCGAGCAAAGTTTCGATCGCACCACGGTTGATGGCGACATGAGCACCAACGATTCCGTAATCGCGTTGGCGAATGGGTTCGCCCGAAATCCGAGAATCGAAAGCCGCCAGTCCGGCTCGGACCGAGATTCGAAGTTCGGCATTTTTCAAGCGGCGCTCAACGTCACTTGTCTGGAGTTGGCGAAAATGATTGTGCGCGACGGCGAAGGCGCTTCGCGCTTCGTTGCCCTCCATATTCACGGTGCGCGCAATGCGGCGGACGCGGAGGCGGCCGCGCGCGCAATCGCTAACAGCTCACTGGTGAAGGTCAGCTGGTGCGGCGGCGACCCAAACTGGGGACGGATCCTGTGCGCGCTCGGTTATTCGAAGGCAAAAGTCAACGAATCGCTTGTCGATATCGGCTATGCGAAGCCAGGCAGCCGCGAGATACTTTTCGCGTTTCGGCGCGGCCGGCCAACAAATCTTGCTTTGAAAACCCTCGCAAGGGTTACAAGCGCGCCTGAATTCGAATTGCATGTCAATCTTCACCTCGGACGCTCTGCTTTCACCATGTGGGCAAGCGATCTTACAGAAGATTATGTTGCGTTTAACAAGGGTGACGTGAACGACCCTAAAACATTGGGGGGCTAAGATGTCCAACGTACTGTCTCTCAACCCTCACCGTCGCTTCGCGTCCGCCTCTCCCTGGCGAGGGAGAGGATGGAGGTGAGGGTCGTCTTTATATGGAAGAGATTATTTCCAAAGCAGCGACGTTGCTCGAAGCGCTGCCTTATATTCAACGCTTTCGCAGCCAGGTGTTCGTCGTGAAGTACGGGGGGAGCTTTATGGACTCGCCGGATGAAGAGGAACGGCACCGTGTGGCCCGCGACATTGTATTTCTGGAAGCGGTGGGGATCAATCCAGTGGTGGTACATGGCGGCGGTAAGGCGATCACCCGCGCCCTGGAAACGGCCGGTTTAAAAGCCGAATTTGCGGGGGGCCATCGTGTGACGGATGCGGCGACGGTGGAAATTGTCGATCGAGTCTTGTCGCGTGAAATCAATCCTGAGATTGTCACTGCAATCGAGGATTTCGGGGGGAGCACGCGCGGATTTGCAGGCTCGGACATTTTTCGATGCCGGAAATTGTTGCGTGATGGTGTCGATCTTGGATTCGTCGGCGACGTTACCGATGTAGATACCGATACATTACGCGCGTGCATTCAGCTTGGCGCTACGCCGGTGATCAGTCCGACGGCGCGCGGCGACGATGGCAAAATCTATAACTGCAATGCGGACATTGCCGCAGCCAAGACCGCGATCGCACTCAATGCACGCAGGCTCGTTTTCATGAGCGACGTGCCGGGACTGCTGCGCGATCCCACAGACAATTCGACGTTGATGAGCCATCTGCGCCTCGAAGAAGTGCCGGAGCTCAAGCGAGCCGGAGTAATCGAAGAAGGAATGTTGCCGAAAGTGGACAGCGCGATTGCCGCGATCGAAAGCGGCGTGGAGAAAGTGCAGTTTATTGATGGAAGAATTCCGCATTCCCTATTGCTGGAGATCTTCACGGATGCGGGAGTTGGGACCGAGGTGGTTCGGTGAAAGCCCGTCTTCTTGCCGAACCCTTTAATCATGCTCTTTCACATACACTTGCTCTATGTTTCATCACTTTCTGAAGAGCAGGTGAAAGTGAAAGAGCAGGACAGAAGACGTAATCCTCGGCTTCAGCGTGCGGCGGCGGTTGTACGGTGAAAGCCAGTTTTCTTCCCGAATCCCTTTAACCATACTCTTTCACATACACTTGTCCTATGTCTCATCAATCTCTGAAGAGCAGGTGAAAGTTAAAGAGCAGGAATAATGAAGCAGCGGAGCGTCTTCTTGCCGAATCCCTTTAACCATGCTCTTTCACTTTCACCTGCTCTTACTCTATGCCTCATCAATTCGATCACGAAAAACTGAATGTCTATCACGAAGCCCTGGCTTTCGTCGGCCATGCGACGGATCTCTTGGAACGTGTTCCGAAGCGGGTCGCTGTTTACGATCAGCTCGACAGAGCCTCGACCGCGATCCCGCTAAACATTGCAGAAGGAACGGGAAAATTCACGCCTCCCGATCGCTGTCGCTATTACGATATGGCGCGCGGATCAGCTCTCGAGTGCGCTGCATGTCTTGACGTCCTCATGGTTAAGAAAGTCTTGAAGAAACAGGAGATAACAGAGGCGAAATGGATTCTAGTTAGCGTTGTGTCGATGCTTGTTGGTCTAATTAAGGCTGTCGCGCCGGATCGAATTTATGAGGAACCAGGCGATTATGTCGCGAGGCTCCCTGAGGAGCAGGTGAAAGTGAAAGAGCAGGATAAAAGGCGCAGTCCTCGGTGAGAGCACTATCCTCAGAAACGGGACCAGCGATCATGCAAAACGCGGCCAGTGAGATCCACGAGTTGTTTGAGCAATTCGTTGTGCCATCGTACGCGCGGTTCGACCTCGTGCTTGAGCGTGGCGAGGGAAGTTATGTTTGGGATGTCGGTGGGCGGCGTTATCTCGACCTCGGCGGAGGGATCGCCGTGTGCACGCTCGGCCACGCGAACCCGGAAATAACCGGGACACTCGCGGAGCAATCGCAGAAGCTCATTCACGTTTCGAATCTTTACTACACCGAGCCACAGGCGCGGCTGGCTAAACGAATTGTCGATCTCATTGCGCCGGGGCGCGTCTTCTTCTGTAACAGCGGAGCAGAAGCGAACGAAGGACTTTTCAAACTAGCGCGAAAATTCGGTCACGACGAAGGGCGCTACGAAATCATCACAGCAGTCGATTCATTTCATGGTCGTACTCTGGCTGGGATCGCGGCGACCGGTCAGGAAAAAGTAAAAAAAGGTTTTGAGCCAATCGTGCCGGGGTTCAAACAGATCCCATTCAACGATCTGGAAGCGATGCGTGCCGCGATCACGAAATCGACAGCCGCAATTCTAATAGAGGCGATCCAGGGCGAGAGCGGAATCACCATTGCGACTCCGGAGTACTTGGTCGGTTTGCGAAAACTGTGCGACGAACACAACCTGCTTCTTTTGCTCGACGAAGTGCAGGCCGGACACTTTCGCACGGGCAAATTTCACAGCTGGCAGCGCATTTTGGAAGATGGGGATTTTGATTTTTTGCCCGATGGAATCTCGATGGCCAAAGCACTTGGCGGCGGATTCCCGATCGGAGCGTTTTGGGTACGAGAGAAATTTGGCGGGTTGCTCTCGGCGGGCACACACGCATCGACATTCGGTGGGACGCCGCTGGCCTGCGCGGTGGCGGAGCGAATTCTCGATGTGATTGAGCGCGAGGATCTCATGGCAAACGCGCGGCGAATCGGTGATTTTTTGGTCGATCGGCTGCGGCGTATACAAGGTAAATACCCGCGTGTCATGAGTGACGTTCGCGGTTTGGGATTGATGATTGGGATCGAATTCGAGCCGAAGCTTTCAACTTTCACAAACGAAGAAAAATCACCGGCAATTCAAATTGTGAACCGATTGCACGAAAAAGGGGTCTTGACCGTTCCCGCGGCGACTTCCGTGATTCGCTTGTTGCCACCGCTAAATTCGAGCGAAAGCGAAGCCGTTGAAGGATTGCACGCGATTAAGAATGTCGTTGATGAGTTGAACGGTTGAAGCGATGAAGCGGTCTGGCCTGTTGTCATGTTGAGCGAAGCGAAACATCTCTGATTGTCACCTCAACCTTGCGGGAAGCACTAATCTGAGATTCTTCGCTTCGCTCAGAATGACAGTGCGATTTCCGCCTTAACGCTTCAACGACGGGAGTGAGAGCAGGACTAAGAGAAAGAGTAAGAATCAGGATTTGAATGAAACATCTGCTTAGTATCGAACAGACTTCGCGCGAGGAGATCGATCGTATATTGCGACGAACGGCCGAATTCAAAACGAATCGCGGCAGGATTTCGTCCAGACCGCTGGCCGGACAAACGTGGGCGTTAATCTTTTCCAAACCATCAACACGAACGCGAGTTTCCTTTGAAGTCGGGATCCGCGAGCTCGGCGGGGAATCGATTTACATGACTGCCGCGGATGCCCAACTGGGGCGTGGCGAGTTGATCAAAGACACCGCGCGAGTGCTGGCCCGAATGACTCATGGCGCAATAATCCGAACTTATGCGCAACGGGACATTGAAGAGTTCGCGGAGTTTTCCGGTGTGCCGACGGTCAACGCGCTGACAGATGACGAACATCCCTGCCAGATCCTGGGTGACATTTTTACCATCCAGGAAAAACGCGGCAGGATCGAGGACAAGGTTGTCACGTTTATCGGTGACGGCTCGTCCAACACGGCGCAATCATGGCTGTTCGCCGCCGGCAAGCTCGGCTTTGAATTGCGTATCGCGTCACCAAAACGCTATCAGCCGACGGCCAAACTGCGGAAGCGCGCGGGAGGACACGTGATTTGCACAGAAAATCTGAAGGAAGCAGCGCGCGACGCCGACGTGCTCTACACCGATATCTGGGTGTCGATGGGACGCGAAGGCGAGGAGGCACGGCGTGAGGCCGAGCTTGGCCCCTATTGGATCAACGAATCACTGGTGAAACTGGCCAAACCGAACGCCTTGGTGATGCACTGTTTGCCAGCACACCGCGGCCAGGAGATCGACGAGAAAACTTTCGAGGCTCACGCCCAAACTATTTTCGATCAGGCGGAAAACAGACTGCACGTTCAAAAGGCGATTCTGGCGGAATTGGTAAAGGGTGACTGATGCACTGTGGGCCCCTGTGCGTGACGGGCACGATAAGTCCGAGATTCAGCAGATCCAGATCGAGTTGCTGGAAGAACTCACACGAAGACGGAAAGGCTGATTTCCATCCCCGTCATTCCGCCGCCATTCCTCTATGTTCGAATCCGATTCTTTGCGACAAATCCACGACAAAATGATCTGAATCGGCAGAAGACCGGTTGACGGGACCGTTGTTGTCGCTAGCAATAATGCGCGCTACTCGCCTCAGGGGGCGGAGCAGCTTACTCAAAACAATCTGGAGGGAACCGATGTCTAGTTTCAAAGCAATCTCTGTCACATTCTTCTTCGCGCTCTTTTCGAGCTTCAATGTTTTTGGCCAATGGAACCCTGTTGATTCAGGGACAACGAACAACCTAAATGGCGCGTATATCCTCGATTCGGGAATAGGTTTCGTCGTTGGAGACAGTGGCACGATTCTAAAGACCACGGATGCCGGCGCGACGTGGGCGCCGCTGGTATCAGGCACCACAACAACCTTGCACGGCGTGTATTTCTTCGATGCTAATGCAGGAGTTGCTGTTGGCGAGCAAGGACTGATTCTTCGTACAACTGACGGCGGAACGGCTTGGGGACCGCTCTCCAGTGGTGTGGGAGATAGTCTTAGGTCGGTCTCGTTCAACGGGGTAAACGGAATTTGCGGCGGTGACTCTCAAACTATTCTCTACTCGACTGACTCAGGCGCATCGTGGCAGATCGGCCAGAGTGGTTTCTTTGGCGGCGGATTCCCGGGCGCTCAAATGTTGAACGCAGCAGTTGGCTTTGTTGCGGGACAGAATTCGATTTTCCAGCCTCTGGCCGGAACCACTACCGATGGCGGCGCCAGTTGGGCTTTTCAGCCCTTTTACTTCGACGGAAACGAGGGCGGCGCTAATGACGTGTTTTTCTTCGATCAAACCACGGGTGTTGTTTCAGGAAGCGTTTTTGACGGGAGAGGCGCCATTGCAAGAACCACCGACGCCGGGATGAATTGGTCAACGTTATTCTTCGATCAGACAATAGAAGGCGTTGCTTTCCCAATGGCGGCTAGCGGGTTTGCCGTTGGTTCGGGCGGCGGAATCGCACATACCACTGATATGGGAACTACCTGGGCTGACCAAACAAGCGGAAGCTCTGCAAATCTGCATGATGTCGCGTTTGCCAGCGACGCTTTGACAGGCATCGCAGTCGGCGATGGCGGCGTAATTGTCCGGACGACAAATGGTGGTGAGCCATCGCCAACAGCTACGCCCACACCCACTCCAACTGTAACTCCTACACCTACACCGACGCCGTCTGTAACGCCAAGGCCTCATCCAACACCAAGGCCTCATCCAACGCCCAGACCTCACCCGACACCTCCGGAGATGAAGATAAGAATGAATACTCAACCAAAATCGCGAAAAATCACCTCTCTCCTTGAGCAAGGGGAGAGGACCAAGATCAAGGGTTGCGGCTTGCACGCGATAATTGCTGAGAGAGCCCTCACCCCTGCCCCTCTCTGTGTAGAGGCGGGCCGATCCGATAAGCCTGGTCATTCGACCACACAATTTAGAAGCAGTTAACCAACAACTCTAACAAATAACGCAAACGAAAGCTATGAGAGTAACAAATCCTAGAATCCCGTTGACTGTCTTGGGCCTTGCAGCTTCCTGCGCGCTCGTACTTGCTAGCCACACTGGGCAGGCTGGAAGCAGGCTGACGACCACGATCTCGAGTAGAATTCCAGGTGGCTCATCGGATCCTCAGTGGCACTGGCAAAATCCGCTTCCGCAGGGGAACACTCTTCGCGGCGCTTCCTTTGTAGATGCCAGCACTGGCACCGTCGTGGGCGAATACGGGACGATCGTGCGGACGACTGATGGCGGAAACAGCTGGACAATTCAAGCCAGTAGTACAACACAAACTTTATGGGCCGTCTCCTTTACAGACGCAAATAACGGAACGGCCGTAGGGGAAGGCGGCGTCATCCTAAGGACCACAGATAGTGGTGAGCATTGGGCCAGCCAGCCAAGCGGAACGACCCTTCAACTTCGTGGAGTTTCGTTCACTGATGCAAATAATGGGGCGGCTGTCGGTGAAGGTGGCACGATTCTCAGGACCACTGACGGTGGAAACAGCTGGGTTCCTCAATCAAGCGGGACCGCGAATACACTATTCGGTGTTTCCTTTATCGATGCGAATACGGGAACCGCGGTGGGTGGAGCGTGCGGGATCGGTGGAGAAAGCACCATTCTCAGAACAACCGATGGTGGCGGCACGTGGATAGAACAGGCAAACCCGGGAACGGTGTGTCTTTTTAAAGTTTCGTTTACCGATGCCAATACCGGAACCGCTGTCGGCGACGGAGGCCTGATTCTCAGAACGACCAATGGAGGCGATACCTGGTCGCTTCAAACGAGCGGAACGAACAAAACTCTTTATAGCATTTCGTTTACCGATACGAATAATGGAACGATTTGCGGATTCGAGTTGGGCGGCACTGGTATCATCCTCAGAACGACCGATGGTGGGAACAACTGGGTTGAGCAGACGAATTACTCACTCCCGCAAGGCGCGAACGCTTTCTACGCCGTGTCCTTCACCGACGCAAACACCGGGACGATTGTCGGCGACGCTGGGATCCTCCTTCAGACAACTGATGGAAGTGCGCAGTGGAACAGTCAGCCAACTGTCACCTTCAATTTTTTGTACGGCGTTTCGTTTACCGATGCGAACACGGGAACTGCTGTGGGTTATGAGAATCCCGATGGCATGATCTTAAGGACAACCGATGGTGGTAACAGCTGGGTACGCCAAAACAGCGGAATAGGCGATCCGTTTGCTGGCCTGAACTTTTTCGGTGTGCACTTCGTCAATTCCGACATTGGAACCCTCGTAGGCCAGGAGGGCATCATCCTCAGGACAACCGACGGCGGCAACAACTGGACGCAACAGACCACCGACACAACTGACTGGCTTTATGCCGTACACTTCAGCGATGAAAACCATGGCGTGGCCGTGGGGTTCCTCGAAGGAAAAATTCTCAGGACAGCCGATGGTGGACAAATTTGGGTCACTCAACCCAGCCAGGCAACCGGTCTGTTGGGAGTTTATTTTACTGATACGAATACCGGGACCGTTGTTGGCAATGATGGCGTGATCCTAAGAACGACTGATGGTGGACAAAGCTGGGCCCCGCAAACAAGCGGCACTATCAACCAGCTTCGAGCAGTTTGGTTTGCGGACGCTAATACGGGGACAGTTGTAGGTGATCAGGGGACGATTCTACGAACGACAGATGCCGGACAGACTTGGGTTAGCCAGGTCAGTGGCGTATCCGAGATACTTTTAGGAGTTTCCTTTGCGGATGCTTCCAATGGAACGGCTGTCGGACAACTGGGCACGGTTGTAAGAACAACAAATGGAGGACAGACATGGACGCGTGAGGAAAGCGGCACAAATCAGGACCTCTATAACGTTTCCTTTACTGCGACAAACACCGGAACCGCAGTAGGCGGTTTCGGTGCGATTCTCAGAACGACCGGAACTCCGACCGCTACTCCAACGCCAACAATCACACCGACGCCGCGCCCGACGCCGCATCCACACCCAACTCCGCATCCACACCCAACTCCGCATCCACACCCAACTCCGCGGCCACATCCGACGCCGCCGCCGCGGCGGTGATTGTGTGAAAGCTGATGGTTCATAATTGATAGCTGATAGCTGAACGGCCGAAGGCCAGCGCCCGGCGCGCCGTAGCCTTGGCGAAGGCGGGTGATTCCGCTGCCAAAAAAAAAGATTGCCAGATTTTCGCTGTTCGGTTAAAAACGCCGCCTCACGAGCCTTAACTCCATTCGATCCATGAAAAAAAAATCCTTCTTTCCCGGCGTCTTTCTACTGCTGCTTGGCTTCGGCGCGTTCTCGAGCCTGGTGCTTCGAGCGAACCCGACGAACCAAACTGCAAATGCTGCCCAAGGACAGGACCTCAAACCCAGCTCCCCAGTAATCCATAGCTCTTGGAGCGATGCGCCGCAGGCTCCGGGCGATCAGTGTGCGGTACTCCGTGGCCCGATCCTGCTCCTGAGTCCATCGGGCATCAATGGTACTGATACGACCGCAACCGCATTCAACAGTCAGGCTAACGAATTCCTGATTGCCTGGGACCAACTTGTCGGCACAAACCGCACGGAAGTACTTGCTCAGCGTGTTTCGGTCAATGGCTCGCTCCTCGGTCCGAACAAGACGATCATGGGGCCCAGTAACGATACCCTTGTCGAGCCTGCCGTCGCCTATGATCCCAATACCAATCAGTACTTTATTACCTGGCGGGACGAAGACAGTTCCAATAATGCTTTTGGTCGGCTCGTAGCTGCCACTGGGGATACCATTGGAGCAGTGGTCCAAGTCTCCAACGCAGGTTTCGAGCAGAGCCTCGTATTCAACTCCATTCCTGGCGAATTCTTTCACCACGCACGGAGCTTCGCAGGCGGAGTGGCTGACGGCATCTACTACCGCCGAATCGGTGGCAACGGCATACCGCTCGGCTCGCCGACAGCGATTACAACCGCCTTCGGAATCGCTCCAGCAGGTGAAGTCGGAGTGAATTCAACCACCGGCGATTACCTGTCAACTTGGCGGGAACAAACCGCACGAAATCTCACGGGCGAGCTCTTGCATAGTAACGGCGTGCCGCTAACGCCTCCATTTGTTATCAGCGGCGTCTTTCCCGGCCTCCAGTTCGCCTCTGGCGTGGCCTACAACGCGATCGCGAATCAGTATCTCGTCGTGTTCACCGGTTTTACATCACCGAAGCCGCTGTTCGGGCAGTTCCTTGATGCTTCCGGCCAGCCGATCGGGCCCTTGCTGACGCTGGTGGATAACAGTGGAGCGGACTCCGCCGCGCTGGCCTTCGACCCCGTCAACGAGGTTTACCTGGTCAGATGGAGTGACTCGAATTCTAACACAGTTCGGGTGCAGCTCCTGTCTCGCGAAGGTCAACCTCTCGGCCAAGCGCTCGACGTTTTCGCCGGCACAGTCCAGTCCACAGCTCGTGGTTCGGTCGTTACGAACACGAATGGGGGTGGATTCCTCGTCACTGGAGCGAACGTAACGGATTCAGGGGACC
>QHPC01000322.1 GCA_003218915.1 Verrucomicrobiota bacterium | reverse complement strand
CACGCCATCCGAGGGCTTTGGCCATCTGCCACTGCTCCGACAGGCATCAGGATGATGTTAGGGTGATAAAATTCCTGAATCAAAGCCATGTCGCCAAAGATCCAGGTATCGCCTTCGTGGTAAACCGATCGGCCGTCGGCAAATTCCACCACGAAGCCAACCGGCCGGCCGCTTGGTTCGCTACTATGCATCGCCGGAACAACATGCACCTTCACATCACCCAGGGTGAGATGGTCGCCCACATTCACCGGCTCGATCAGTTCGCGCGGCAATTCCTCTTTTTTAAACGGCTCCGGCATGTAAACGCTGACGATTTTAGCCTTACTCATCTTCGCTAGCTCGACCGCATCGCCCAAATGATCTCCGTGCGAATGGGTGATCAGGATAAAATTAGGGTGATAACGAGACAGGTCTTTAAGCTCGGCTGGTGTCGCCGGATTCTTCGTCAGGAACGGATCGATCAGGATGTCCGTGCCCCCGGATGAGACTAATTCAAAGGCCGCATGTCCCAGCCAGGTGATTTGGATTTCTTTTTTCTTCGCTCGAGCCTGAGTTTGCGCGTGCGCGACACAAACGGCCGTCCCCAAGAGCGCCCCAAACCAGATTATTTTCCTTCGCATCTAAGATTTCGGCGTGGCCATTCGCGAAGGCCACTGTTTATTTTTGATTGTAAGACGACACGCGAAGCACGCGAATCGTCACTGGCTTGCTGTCACGCTGAATGTTCCGCTTTTCAATGTCGAACTCGATAGTCGAAGCTGTCGTGAGCGTTCCGCCTCCGTTTTCCTGATACTCCACCTTGTAATGATTGCTTTTCGACTCGAGCACCCGATAGCGCATGAATCCGTTGCTGTCGGGCGCCGGAGATTGTAGCCATTCACCATCCTGCTTTAGCCCGTTCTCATTAAATTCGTTCCTATCTTTCTCCACGGCATCCAGATTGATTTCTGTTACCACCGGGCTTTCCGAATCCGAGATCCAGCAATTAATCATGCTGAAAACTTTCGGGTGAATTTTAAGTGCAGCAGTTTGTGCTGCCGCGGGCGTGGCGGCTTTCTCCATCTCGAATTGGATGAAGCGATTGAACCATCTTCGAAAACTCCGCGACCGAAATACCAGTCGCGGAAAATCCGTGATATCTGCCGAGGATTGGATGGCTCTCCGAGTTTTTGGATGTTTCCGCATTCATGTTCGCGTCGCTCACCCAGTTCGCCTTGATCTCATCCTTGCGGCCGTTCTTTCCTTTCGGCCGATAGATGAGATACATCGGACCGAGAGGCGTTTGGATTTCCGTTTCTTCCGTGTTCTCCTCCACCATGATGTTTCGGTCGCCGATTCCTTCGCGTGCCGATTCGATCGAGAATGTCGCTCCGCTCCGCGGATCGTTGCTGTAGACGATCGAGTAAAGCGGAAACGGACGTTTTGGCTCATCCGGACCGGGTTCGTCGTATGTAATGTCGACTCGCTGCAATCGAAAACCCTTTGGTAGGTACGAAGGAACAAAGCAAATGATCTCCAGCTTCTTTAGGTCATCCAACGTAAGTTCCGGCGTAGAATGTACCGCCGAGAGCGAGAACGCGGATGCTCACAGAACAAACAAACACGTCATTCGTTTGAAGCGATTGCGAATCATCACTATTCCAATACGACTGACCCAACGACTTTGTCGAGAATCGAACGCGCGGCTCTTCGGTTTGTCTTCAACGCCACCGGTTCTGTCTGGTAATCTGTCGCGATGGCGAAGCCTCAGGAAAAGACCGCCTCGACTGCGGTGCGACCGATCGGGCCGCCACCGCTCTCACAGCATCTGCGCGAATTGGCGTCGCGCCCTGATGCCTGGGCCGTGCTCGCGCGCAATCTGATTCCTATTGTCGGCATTTACGTTTTTGGCTGGTCTGCTGCGCTGGCTGTGTTCAACTACTGGTTCGATGGTCTGACCGCGCTGGCGGCGATTGTTGCCGCGTTGATTCCGCGTGCACTGCGCGAGACCCAACCGAAGTCGTCCAGCGTGATGTCCGTAGCTGCGAACATTGTGCGCGGCCTGGTCACATGGATCTTCCTCGTCGGCATCGTTGGTCTGCCGTACTGGATCGTACTGATTCCGCTCCACGATCTGCTGCTCGGGGACGAGCTGCGCCGCCAACTCGCGCATTCTCCCGCACTGTGGTTCACCTTTGGCTCGCTTGCGGCCGGACATTTCTGGAAGGCGTTCCAATCGGGCTATGACGCGATGCCCGACCAGGAGCTGAAGCAGCGCGTTCGCTGGGATGTGTATCTCCTGGTATTGCGCGCAATGGCGATGTTCATCATGGCCGCGCACGGCCTCGCATTCATTCTAGTGCCGCTGATGGCGCTGCTGCTCAGTTATTTTGAGATCTGGCCCGGGCGCGCGCTTGGTGCGGTGTTCGGCGATCCGTCCAGGCTGTACGAATACGATCCGGACAATCCTGCGTCGAGGCGG
>QHPC01000321.1 GCA_003218915.1 Verrucomicrobiota bacterium | reverse complement strand
GCTGGCCGAACAGCGAGCGGAGATGCCACGGCCGACTGTGAAAGTGGAATACACTGATCCCGATGATCCGTTAAATCCTTCGATTGCCAAAGAGCCGCAAGACAGTCTGACCGCCGATGAGCAGTCTATCCTAGGAAAATTGATCGGATGGGAAAAGCCGGTGACGGCTTACTCGGTGGGAGACTTGCTTCGTCATCTCCCCGGCTGGTTTCTTACGGCAGTCGCGGTTGCCTTGGGTGCGCCATTCTGGTTCGACGTTCTAAACAAGTTCATGAAGCTACGCAATGCTGGCGGCGTTCCACCTGAAGGTAAAGAGCAGGAGAGCAAGAGCTCCAAATGACGGCCCGCATCGTCCTGGTTCTGTTAGTCTCCACCTTCAGTTGCTCGGGGGGCTCGCTCACCTTGAGCAATGCCTTCATCGAGAAGGTGAAGAATGCGGCGGTCATCGAGACCAGTTTCTCCGTAGATCATACGTTGAAGAACCCCCACAAAATTGATTCGGGAGGAAATGATGGGGACATTCATGCTGCCGGACGGGACACGGCAATTCGGTTGCCACTCGTCGTCGAAATCACCAACGCTGGGATGGATTCGCAAAAACCAGCCAAGGATGCGATGAAAGCCGCGGTCGGGGACGCAAAGATTCCGCTCGCCGGAATCTGGCGCTTGTGGTTCGAGCATGCTGGCAAAAAACCGCAAATCCAGGGTGCGAAAGTGCCGAAACCAGCCGACACTAATCCAGACCACGTGTTTGAGTTGCATCCGCTCAGCGAGGTGAACGGGAACGACTGCACGCGATCGTTTCAGCCGATTCCTGGCTACGATGCCTATGACGCAGAGAGGGCCTTTGGGGAGGAATACGAGAAACTCACGTGCACCATTCGCATCACTGGTACCGCGATTCAGATCGAATCGAAAAAGGCCGGAATCAATCATACGCAGTTTCACATGCAGATCGTGGGCAAGCCGAAAAAGGGCATTGGTAGCGCAGTCTTTGTTTTGGCCGATGTCTTTGACATTAACGATGAAGAGGAAAAATTGAACGCTTCACCTGTGCGGATGGTGTTTGTGGACGGGACTCCCGCAGCCCAAGCTGTAGCCGCCTTGGAAGACGGGGATCGAATGAACCTCCTGGGAATCCCGCGGGTGGATTTGAACAAGGTTTCCGCGATAGCGAAAGGCCTTGCCTCGAACAAGACTTACAGAGGTCCCTTGCCGTACGAGATTATCGTATTGGCCCAGCTGCCCGAATAAGGCAGAAAGGGGCTAGTCCGAGTCGCACGGGGGGCCTTTCCACCCTCGCGTGTTCCCCTCACTCAACAATTTCCAGCCGCACCCCCGCTCGGGCGAGTCGGAGTCTTTGTCCGCGGCGTCTGCCCTATTTCCGCCATGAACTACGCCGCTCCTCGAATCACTAAATACGTCGTTATAGGCCCTGATAAGCGTGGTTAAGAGCTAACTGACTTTGAATTGGATGTTTTGCAGCCCGTGGCTAGGGCATTGCTTGGGAATGAAGAGTTATCGAGCGGTTGCGGATAGTAATGGACAATTCGGCGGAACAATCAGCCGAATCACTCTCGGTACCGCTTCGTATCGAACGCTTGAAAACTGCACCCGCTCGCCATCCAGATTAACCGGAATCGCTTCTTCGGCGTGGACCTCGGCCCCGGAGTTTGCCAATAGGAGATATACTCGCCATCGGATTTAGCCACGGCTTTACAAGCGGCGAAGTCCTGACTTCAATCATGCGGGCGTCAATTTTGCCGCTGCTTTGGGTCCATGAGTTCGAGCACTGCGATCCCCGCTGCAGCGTTGCCCGCGTTCGGTGCGGCCAGGTTTCAATTCCTCCAAAAGCGCATTCCATGGGACGTTCTCGAAACTGGAATTGGCGATAACGACCGGTTGGTCTCCAATATTTCCACCAAACTCGGACACTAAACACGACGCACATGAAACAAACCAGCCAGCCCTCCAAAATCCCACTTCCTCCGTCTGGCGAAACATCGAATATCGACTCAACGAAACGCATAATACACCTCCCTTGAGAAGGAAATTGTTGCCGGACTCGACTCAGGAAGTCAAGCCGTCGCCAATAAGCGCTAGCATCTATTGCTCTCCTTTTTCGCTTGGACCCGGAGGGCCGTAGCCAGGCATGCTTTCTCGGCGCGGTCAGCTAATGTAGAGGCGGCGGATCGTTCGGATGTCCATCCTCGCGCCCGCGCGGCTGGCAGCCGTCGATCACCGGATGAACAGTCCACTGATTTTCGGGCTTTGCCTGGTTGTCATGCGTGGAATCTTTGTCGGCATCACCCAGTGCCGCGCACCAGGAATCGCGGGCGAGCTTAGTGTCCCATGACCAGAAGCCGTTCCATTGACCGATGCGCTGGCAGCGCCGGATGGGATGGAGTTCGTTCCAGCCTTCGTGTGCTGAATCATAAACCCACTCGCCTTTCACGACTAG
>QHPC01000039.1 GCA_003218915.1 Verrucomicrobiota bacterium | reverse complement strand
GAGAAACGACGACGCCAATTGCGCCGACGATTTGGCCGATTGCACTAATCGCTTCCCAGTTCACGGCATGATCTAACTATAATTAGACGAACGTTCGTATTTAAAGACGAAGCTTTCTTCGTCTAAAAGCATAAGGGTGACGGATTCCTGCCTCACGCTCGAAATGACAAAGCCCCGTCTTTTGCATCGACGCGGACGGTTTGGTCTTCGCGGACTTTGCCTTTCAAGATCGACATATGTCAAATGCTTCATGTGCTTTTCGGTCTTATCTCGCCAGCCAACAGTTTGCTCAATTTTTCGGTGACGCCAAGTTCAGTGGCCCATCTTTGGAGGTAAGCGGCATCAAGAGAATCCGACTGAACCGCAACGATACCTGCGGCATCACTACTCTGCCGCTCAGACGGAGTAATCGAATCCCAATAGAGTTTGTGCAAGATCACGTCTTCGGCCGTGGCGAGCCAGGCAGCTTCGCCTAACAAGTCAACACTGAGGCGGCGTTGAAACATCGACGTTTCGAACGGATCAGAGCGCAAGATCCAGAAATCAATCTTCAGAGCTGACCGCTGATCAACCACATTAAATTGATACGGCGGCGCCAAGGCAGCTCGCACGGCGTGTTCGTCGAGATAAAAATCATCATGAAACTCGCGGAGCAGATTCGGAATTACCTGAATGGGAAGTTGCACGACGAAATCAAGATCGTGAGTGGTGCGCGGGATGCCCCAGTAGTTGCTTGCCATTGCGCCTGTCAGAAAATAGGCGATGCCGGAGCGATTCAACCGGCGAATCACATCGATGGTAAGCTCTTGCTCGGTCACAATCGCTGCGCAAGCGCAATTCGCTCGCGCAAGATACGTTCCACTTCATCTGCACTCGCCTCGGGATGTTGATGGCGGATGCCGTCGCGGGCGATTTCGCATGAGAGCTCGTGGAGATCGAGCGCAACTCTCAATCGCTCCTTGCCAGTCATGGCCTGATATTTCTCGATCTGTTTTTGGAGAGCAGCCCGCGGATCCATGCTGTTTTAGAAATAATAAGAGATTTGACTCGTTCGTCTCCCGACTCTCTCGCCGCTACCCTCGCGGCGCAACCGTCCATGTCGCTCGCCCCACTCGCTCCATTCTCCGCTATGCTCGAAATGACAATGCCCCATCTTTTGCGTCGACTTGCACGGTTTGGCCTTCGCGGACTTTGCCTTCGAGAATGTCGATGCTGAGCGGATCGAGGATTTCTTTTTGAATGGTTCGCCGCAGCGGGCGCGCGCCGTAAACCGGATCGTAGCCTTCGCGGGCCAGCAGTTCCTTCGCTGAGTCGGAGAGCTTGAGCGTGATCTTTTGTTGCTCCAGACGCTTCGACAGGCGGCCGAGTTGGATTTCAACGATCTTTTTCAGGTCATCCTCGTTAAGCCGGTCGAAGATGATGATCTCGTCCACGCGGTTGAGAAACTCTGGACGGAAATGCGCGCGCAACGCGTCCGTGACGAGTCGCCGGCGCGCTTCTTTGGATTCTTCCTCGGTGATGTATTGCGAACCGATGTTTGAGGTCATGATGATGACCGTATTCTTGAAATCGACGGTTCTCCCCTGCCCGTCCGTGATCCGGCCGTCATCGAGAACTTGCAGCAAAACGTTGAACACGTCCGGATGCGCTTTTTCGATTTCGTCGAAGAGCACAACCGAGTACGGCCTACGCCGGACCGCTTCAGAAAGTTGACCGCCTTCCTCGTAGCCTACGTATCCCGGCGGCGCGCCGATCAATCGCGCGACGGTGTGTTTCTCCATGTATTCGCTCATGTCGATCCGGATCATTGCGTTTTCGTCGTCGAACAAAAATTCCGCGATAGCGCGGGATAGTTCCGTTTTGCCGACACCGGTTGGTCCGAGAAAGATGAATGAACCAAGTGGGCGATTTGGATCCTGCAATCCTGCCCGGGCGCGGCGCACCGCGTTGGAGACAGCTTTGATCGCCTCTTCCTGGCCAACAACGCGCAAGTGCAAATGTTCTTCGAGCTTGATCAGCTTTTCGCGTTCACCTTCCTGCAGTCGCGAGACGGGAATGTGCGTCCAGCTAGAGACAACTTCGGCGATGTCCTCTTCGGTTACTTCTTCACGAAGGAGCGATTTTTTTGTCTTTGCACTCTTTGCCGTCGCGTCGGCCAATTTCTTTTCCAGCTCAGGTATCCTGCCATATTGAATTTCGCTTGCCCTGGCCAATTCACCCCGACGTTGGGCGCGTTCGAGCTCGGTGCGGAGTTGATCAAGTTCTTCTTTCCATTTCCGCTGCTCGTCGAGGACCGCTTTCTCTTTCTGCCATTCGGCCTTGAGCGCGGAAGATTTTTCTTTAAATCCCGCCAACTCTTTTTCGAGCTTCTTCAAACGCTCCTTGCTTGCCGGATCTTTTTCTTTCTTGAGCGCCTGTCGCTCCATTTCGTGCTGCATGACTTCACGTTCGATTACGTCGATCTCGGTTGGCATCGAATCGAGCTCGATCTTCAAGCGCGACGCCGCTTCATCCACGAGATCGATCGCTTTATCCGGCAAAAACCGATCAGTGATGTAACGCTGCGAGAGCACGGCTGCTGCAACGAGCGCGCTATCAGTGATGCGCACGCCGTGGTGCACTTCATAGCGCTCCTTTAATCCGCGCAGAATTGCGATCGTATCTTCCACGGATGGTTCGTTCACCAACACCGGCTGGAAACGCCGTTCCAGTGCCGCGTCCTTCTCGATGTATTTGCGATACTCATCGATCGTGGTTGCACCGACGGTGCGCAGCTCGCCACGTGCCAGCATCGGCTTGAGCATGTTTGAAGCGTCGACAGAGCCTTCCGCTGCACCTGCGCCGACGATGGTGTGCAATTCGTCGATGAACAAAATGACCTGACCTTGCGAATCGGTTACCTCTTTCAAGAACGCTTTCAGGCGATCTTCAAATTCACCGCGGAACTTTGCGCCGGCGACCATCGCGCCGATATCCATCGCGATGACTCGTTTGTTCTTTAACGAATCCGGCACGTCGCCGCTGATGATTCGGCGCGCGAGTCCTTCCACGATCGCTGTCTTGCCCACGCCCGGATCGCCGATGAGCACCGGATTATTTTTTGTACGGCGGGACAACACCTGCATAATCCGCCGAATTTCGTTGTCGCGTCCGATCACTGGATCGATCTTGCCGCGGCGAGCGAGCTCGGTCAGGTCGCGTCCATATTTTTCCAGCGCCTGATATTTGCCTTCTGGATTTTGATCGGTCACTCGCTGCGAACCGCGCACCTGCTGAAGGCCCTGCATGATTTTGTCGCGCGTGACGCCGAGTTCCTTAAGTAATTTTGCAGCTGGAACATTCGACCCAGCCAACGCCAGTAAGTAATGCTCAGCGCTGGTAAACTCGTCTTTTAATTTGGACATTTCCTTCTCAGCCGAATCCAGAACGTTGCGGAGCTCATTCGAGAAACGCACATCGGCAGCGGTCCCGTGGATTTTTGGGCGATGCTCCAACTCCGAACGCAACCAGTCGCGCAGTTGATCTACATTCGCTCCGATCTTCTCGAGAAGCGGCCGCGTTATCCCCTCGCCTTGGTCCAGAAGGGCGGAAAGAAAATGTTCGTTGGTAATGTCCGGATGATTAGCCTGCGAAGCCAAATCCTGCGCTCCCTGCAGCGCCTCCTGCATCTTCTGGGTGTATTTATCGATGCGCATGTCCGCAAAGATAGTGAACGCAACCCGCAGAGGCAATCACGCGCGATTGTCATTCCGAGCGAAGCGAGGAACCTCGCGATCGGCGCTTGGATCACGCGAGTTTACATGTGTGCTCAACGATTTCTTGGGAGGTCCTTCGCTCGCTCAGGATGACAGCGATTGCGATGACTGGGCTCGTTCATTGTACGCGCGCTTTATCCCGCAATCGCCAACCCGCGAGGACGCGCGCGCTACCCCAGGCCCTGCAACGTGGATTCGACATTCAAGCTTCGTCATTCCTTTGTCATTCGTCATTCGTGCTTCGTCATTGTTCAATGCCGCGACCATGAGTACGAGCAAGAACAAGAACAAGAGCGCCCAAGCGTTTGACACAAACGCCTCTACAACGATGAGTGTTTGCGATGGACGAGAAGGAAAAATGGATTGGAAGCAAAGCGCTGGCACTTTTGCGGCAGGGCCCGTTTCGCCGCTACATCATCGGTTCGCTCATTTCCGACAGCGGCACGTGGATGCAAATGATGGCTCAAAGCTGGGTCATGAGCGGACTCACCAACAAGGCGATCCTGCTTGGCTTGGTGAATTTTGCCGCCGGCTTGCCCGCGCTCGCGCTCGCTCCAACCGCCGGTTCGCTCGCTGATAAATGGGACAAACGCAAGATCCTGGTCGCAACGCAGATTGTGCAGATCATTTTCGCGGTTGCGTTGGGATTTTTGGTTATGAGCGGGCACATTCAGATTTGGCATATTATCTTTTTTGCGTTTCTGCTGGGCGTTGCGTTCTCCTACGAAATGCCGGCCATCTCAGCGCTTGTACCAGAGCTGGTAAAACGCGACGAAATCGCCGCAGCGGTCGCTGTTGATCGTTCTGTGTTTCATGGATCGCGTCTAATCGGTCCATCACTGGCTGGATTCTTCGTCGCATGGTGGGGCGCAGCAGCGGCATTTTTCACAAACGCGTTTTCTTTCGTGGCGCTCATCATTGCACTTATCTCACTTCCGAAGCGGCCCATGGGCACGCCCGAGGAAGAAGAACAACGCCGCAGCGGGATCCTGGAAGGTTTTCGTTATGTCCGCTCAAATCGCGTTGTTTTGTCGCTGATCGCGCTGATCGCGTTAAACACGATTTTCATTTTTCCAGCCATCTCAGTGATGCTGCCACTTTATGTGCGCGATATTCTCCATCTTGGTGCGCAAAGTATGGGAGGACTAATGGCTGTATCCGGCAGCGGCGCTTTTCTTGGGTCGATTGGCTTGCTTAGCGTGTCGCGCAAGAACCGTTTGAAATTCATGGGCGGCAATGTGCTCGCTATTGCAGCGGGAGTGTTTCTCATGTCGTGGTCGCAAAGTTTTTTACTTACGGCCTGCGCCATGGGTGCCATTGCCATCGCGCTCTCGATGAACTTCGGTCTGACCAACACGATTGTGCAGGAGCAAGCGCCGGCGCACTTGCGCGGCCGGGTCTCTGCGGTCGTGGGCATGAGCTTTTTCGGATTAATGCCGATTGCCGGTCTGATCACGCCTGGCTTTTCTGATTTGATCGGAATGCGGACCACGCTCGGTATCGCTTCCGTGATCTATGGAATCGCGGCAGCGTCAGTTTTAAGCCTTGCCGGGCGGCACGTTTGCGACCGCGCAGTATCGCCCGCGCCCGAGCCTGAGATTGAGCCGGTCTGCTGATGGTGATTTTCCAGAATGGCGTTTACGCATGCGTCTAGCGTTCGATGAGCTATTTTCCTCTCCCCTTGCTGAAGGGGAGAGGATGAAGGTGAGGGGTTTCTCAGTAAACCAAGACTGCCAACCCTCACCCTACCCTCTCCCTTGAGAAGGGAGAGGCGGATGATCACAATCCAAGAGCGAGCCCTTTCACAAAACGCCCTGTAATTCGTTAGGCCGATGATTTCGTTCTCCACTTGTTGGAACTCGCCACGGCACACTACCGGCGATGCGATGCTGCGCGAAATCAAAACCAAACTCGGGTTTGAATTGATTGAGCTGGATCACGGTGTTCGCAGTTCACTGATGCCAGGCATCCAAAAGATATTCGATGCTGGAGAAATCCGCTTCAGCAGCTTGCATAATTTGTGCCTCTTACCCACCGACGCCCCAGTGGCTTCGCCCGACTATTACCGATTTTCCGTCGCGTCAGTCGAGGAACGCGAGCGCGCCGTCACGCAAGCGTTTCAGGCGATTGATCTAGCCGCGCAATTAAACACTGCGTTCGTTGTGCTACATATGGGAAAAGTGAACATGTCGCCAATCACCGATCGTCTGATTGCGATGGCGAAAGCCGGCGGATATCTGTCGCGCGAATACGTGAGGATGAAAATCAGTGCGGTGCAGGAACGGGAAAGAATTGCGCCTGAATGCCTGGAGCGCGTGAAGAATTGTCTGCTCCGCATCATCGACTATGCCACTCCGAAAAATATTAGGATTGGTTTGGAAGCCCGGCGCGATTATGAACAAATCCCAACTGAGCGGGAATTGTCCGAGCTACTTGAAGAGATGAACTCGCCGCACCTGGGTTACTGGCACGATTTCGGTCACTGCCAGGTCAAAGAGAACCTCGGGTTCATTGATCACGCTGAATGGCTGCGCGCGGTCGGTCCGCGGACGTTCGGCTGCCACGTGCAAGACTGCATCTGGCCTGCGCGAGAAGGCCAACTGCCCTTTACCGGAGGTGTCGATTTCGAGAAACTTGTTCCGCTCCTTCCCACAAACTGCTTATTTGTCTGGGAGATGAACCCGGATAAGACAGCCGATGCAATTCGTCAGTCAGTCCAAATGTGGAAGGAGCGCTTCGGCGAATGAAAAAAATCCTGATCACGCTTTTCCAGCTTAGCGTCACCATCGCTGTGCTTTACTGGGTTTATCACGATCCCAACCGGCGCGCGCAGATGGTCGAGGCAATCCGAAACGCCCAGTACCGCTGGGTTATGCTAGGCATCCTGGCTTACATAGTGGTGGAAGTTGCCGCCGCTTTTCGCTGGCACGTTTTGCTGAAGGTCCAAAAAATCCATCTGAGCCTTCCGCGCCTCTCGGGTTTGTTCTTCATCGGCATGTTTTACAACCAATTTCTTCCGGGAGGCACGGGCGGCGATATCATGAAAAGTTATTACCTGCTTAAGGAAACCCCGGACAAAAAAGCAGGCGCATTGCTCGCCGTCGTGTTTGATCGTTTCATTGGTCTTGTTGCGTTGGTCGCGATTACCGTCACCCTCATCGGATTGCGTTATGATTTTCTCGCGCAAACCACCGAGACGCGAAATTTGCTTTGGCTCCTGCTCTTTCTCCTCGGCACATCGGTCCTGACATTGATATCCACTTTTGTAATCAGCGGATTTAACCTGTTCCATTCATTACCGGAGAAGTTCCCGGGTCGCGACAAACTGATCGAGATTTCCGCCGCCTATCATCTTTACGCGCATCATTGGCGCGCGACGCTCGTCGCGTTTGGCGCGTCTCTGGTGGCGCACATGTCCACGTTCGCCACTTTTCTCTGTGCGGCTTACGCCCTGGGCGCACCGGTGCCAGTAGTCAACTTCTTCGCGGTGATGCCGGTGGAACGCACCATCTCCGCATTACCCATCAGTTTCGCGGGAATCGGCCTTCGGGAAAAGGTTTTACAGATCATGCTCACCAGCCTCTGTGGAGTGCCCGAAGCAAAGGCCATTCTCATTGGCTCTCTTAGCTTCCTCATCATTCTTATTTGCTGCCTGCCAGGTGCGCTCGTCTATCTGTTTTACAAGCCGAGTGGAGCGGTCGCGCGCGTGAAAATGCGTGAGATGGAACACGAAGTCATCGCTCTGGAACATGAGATAGGCGAAGCGGAATGAGGAGATTTTTCAACGCTCAACTCTCAATTCAAATAGTTGGACGTTGGACGTTGGACGCCTGTCGCGCCGTAGCCGGGCGAAGGCGGATTGAGCGTTGGGCGTTTCCTTCGTCATGAAGCGCAAGCGTCAACGCCCACTTGTCGTCGCCACCTTCGCCATGACTGTCGATGGCAAGGTTACCACAAAGAATTTGTCGCCAGTCGACTTCACTTCACGCGAAGACAAATTGCATTTGTTCCGGCAGCGCGCCTTGGCCGATGCGGTGCTAATTGGCCACACCAGCTTGAAACGCGACAATGTCCGGCTCGGGCTGCCAACTGAAATGCAGGAGAGCCGAGTGAAACGCGGTCGAAGCCGCTGCCCATTACGCGTAATCATTTCCAACGAAGGCAGGATCGACCATCGTCTGAACATTTTTCAGTCGGACGTTTCCCCGATCATCATCTTTTCGACGAAACGAATGCCTCAAAAATATCAGCGAGCTTTGGAGAAGAAGACGACACTCTATTTGAGCGACACAAAAAATGTAGACCTCGCCGGCATGCTGCAAACACTGCGCAACAAATACAAGGTTCGGACGGTTGCATGCGAAGGTGGGCCGACGCTTTTTCGAGCCCTATTGGAGCAAGGCCTGATCGATCGGCTCAATCTAACCATTGCGCCTTACATGTTCGGTGGGGCAAAGGCCCCGACGCTGACCGGCGTCAGCAAGAATTTCCTGCCCGCCAGCGTGCATTGCTCGTTGAGCGACATGCGCACTATCGGCGATGAGTGCTTTCTTACTTATCGAATCAAGCATCAGCGCCGGCGCCGGAATTAGGCGTCTCTTTGCGACGCGGTCGCCGCACAAGTTCACCTCCACAGTTTGGGCAACCGAAATTCATTTGCCCGGCGCAACTTGCGCAATAGGTGCATTCGTAACTGCAAATGTATGCGACTCCGCCCGGTGCAAGCGTGGCTCCGCATTTTTCGCATTCACTTTTTAGTTCCAACCCCATTTTATCCTCTATTCTCCAAGAACGCGTCCATCGTTCAACGACGAAAGCGTAGTCTGAATTGCTCAGTTTTTAGTGTGTGATGACCAACCGCTTTGTGTACCCTCGCCGTGCTTCTCGGAGGAACAGTATGCTCAACCGATTAAAATGCTTCATTGCAATGGCTGTTGTAGTCGCGTCGCAAACAAACAATTCCGGTGCTGTCGAGGAGGCGTGGGATCGAACCGTGTTGCCGCGTCCACTTCAGCCGTTTCAAGGCGTGATCAAGCGTACCCTGGAAGGCTCCGTGGCAGCGTTTACACCGCCGGTGAAAGCTCCGCCCAATGCGCCAAACATCCTGCTTGTCCTGATTGACGATGCGGGGTTCGGTAATCCATCGACCTTCGGTGGGCCGGTCGCGACGCCTACGCTCGACAAACTGGCGGCCGAAGGACTTCGTTACAATCGATTCCACGTCACCGCCCTTTGCTCGCCGACACGAGCAGCGTTGCTATCGGGGCGAAACCATCACGCGGTAGGTTTTGGTTCGATTTGCGAGTTGATCGGCGGCTGGCCCGGCTACAGCACGAACTGGCCAACGAGCGCCGCTTCCATCGCGCAGATTCTTCAGGGCAACGGCTATAACACGGCCGCAATTGGCAAGTGGCATCTTACACCTGACGCGCAACAAGGGCCTGCAGGCCCTTTTGATCGCTGGCCGAACGCACTT
>QHPC01000038.1 GCA_003218915.1 Verrucomicrobiota bacterium | reverse complement strand
ATCATGCTGTGCTAAACGCTATCGAACATTTGGAAGAGGATGAAGGTTTCGAAGTAACTTGGGTGAATGTTTCGAGCGACGGAATAATCGACATTGATCAACTTGCCGATGCGATCCGGCCTGAGACCAGACTCGTTTCGATCATGACCGCCAACAACGAGACCGGCGTGATACAACCGATGCGCGAAATCTCGCGAATATGCCGTGAACATGGCGTCCTGCTACACAGCGACATGGTCCAATCGTTCGGAAAGATTCCACTCGTCATTCCGAGCGAAGTCGAGGAATCCCGCGATAGAACCTCAAAGGTAACGTCACGGGATCCTTCGACCCCGAAAGCTTTCGGGGCTCAAGATGACATCGGATCATTAGTCGATGCCGCCAGTTTCGCTGCGCACAAGTTTTACGGACCCAAGGGGGTTGGATTCCTTTTTCTGCGCGGTGGTCTTTCGATTCAGCCGATCATGTTTGGTGGCGCCCACGAGAACGAGCGACGACCCGGAACAGAAAATGTCGCCGCAATTGTGGGAATGGCAGCTGCGGCAGAATGGACGTTGCGAGGTTGTGAGCAAGAACAGGAACGTGAAGCGCAATTGCGCGATAAACTTTGGACACGAATTGCGCAGAATGTACCCGATGCAAAACAGAACGGCGCCAACGCGCCGCGGCTGGCAAACACGCTGAATGTAAGCCTGCTAGGAATTGATTCCGAAATGCTGCTGATCGCACTCGATTTGGAAGGCGTCTGCGCGTCGAGCGGCTCGGCCTGTATGGTCGGATCGGTCGTTGCGTCGCACGTTTTGCTCGCCATGGGTCTGCCGATGGAGCGCGCGCGGTCTGCCGTTCGATTCTCGCTCGGTAAATGGACAACGGCCGATGAAATCAAGGCCGCTGGAGACGCGGTGCGGAAGATTGTTGATCGCCTGAACACGCGAAAGAGCGCGTATGCCGTTGCTTAGGCAGCTCGAATTCGCGTTTCGTCCTGTAGCCGGGATCGCCGATCCCGGCCGTTTCGGTGCGGCCTTGGATGCCGGGCTAACCGACCCCGACTACAAGGACGTCGAGCAAAGTCTTAATCTCGAACAAACAGCGCGCGATTTGTTGCGCACCAACGGAGCGGATCGAATCGCGACCGAGCTTCGCGTCAAATGGAATTCGCGTCTTAAAACTGCTGCTGGTCGCGCTGATTATCGCGAGAAACTTGTTTCGTTAAATCCACGCCTTTTGGACCATCCGACCGAAATTGATCGCACCCTGCGCCATGAACTAGCGCATATTCTTGCCCAGTTTCGCGCTGGCCGGCGGCGAATTTCGCCTCACGGCGCCGAATGGCAGCGAGCTTGTGTAGACTTGGGAATCGCCAACGAGAAGCGCTGTCACAATCTGCCCTTTCCTGCGCAAACTTATGCCGCGCGGTTCGTCTATCGCTGTCCAAATTGTCGTCAAGAGTTTCCGCGAGTCCGCCGCATGCGTCGTGCAGTCGCCTGTCTTGTTTGCTGCCGCAAACACAACGGTGGCGATTTCGATTCGCGGTTTCGGCTTAAGCTCCTGAGCTCGCGTTAACTTGTCATGTCGAGCGAAGTCGAGACATCTCTTACTATTTCCGACTGCAAGTGATCAGAATAATCTAGAGATTCCTCGACTCCGCTCGGAATGACAGGACCAAGAACACTGGCGCTTGGCTCCAGCGATTGATTAGATTTCTCTCTCAATGTAGCCAAAATATCGCTCCCGAACGCTCCACAAATATAGAAGAAGCGTCACTACGATTACGATATCAAAAAGGTGGCGGCTCGGATGCCGAGCTTCGGGCACGATACCCAGACGAATCATCAGAAGGGACAATGACACTACCGCAGCAGTCACAGAAAATACAAGGTGCCAAGCAAACCGCGAGCGCCGGGCGTACAAAACAAGGAACGTTACTTTGCAAAGAATGATCGCGACGCCGAGTGGGTTAAAAGGAAGAAGATAGCAATAGAAATCGAACGGTAAGGTGATGAGCGCGGCTCCGAGCACATACGCGAGCGGGTTTCGTCGCTTATGCATGAGCTCTAACGAGCATTAAACGAAAAATCGCAAACCAAAGCGAACATTTCTTCGTCGCTAAACTTCGCTATCGCTCTTGTCGCCCTTGGCCGCTTTCTCCCCGCGCAATTTCGCCTGGATGAACATGTCGATGTCGCCATCCATCACGGCTTGCACGTTGCTCGTTTCCGCTCCGGTGCGGTGATCTTTCACCATTTGATATGGCTGAAAAACGTAGGAACGAATCTGACTGCCCCAGGCGATATCGCCCTTTTCCCCGTATTGCCGGTCGATTTCCGCGCGCTTTTTGTCCTGCTCGATTTCGTAAAGCTTCGCCTTCAACATTTTCATCGCCAGCTCTCGATTGCGCCCCTGGCTGCGCTCGGCCTGGCAGGCGACAACGATTCCGCTCGGCTTATGCAAGATCCGCACCGCAGTTTCCACTTTGTTGACGTTCTGTCCGCCTTTGCCGCCACTGCGAAATGTATCGATCTCCAGGTCGGCAGGATTAACTTCTATCGGAGCCGTATCAGCAATTTCAGGAACGATATCGACACTTGCGAACGAAGTGTGACGCCGTTTGTTCGCGTCGAACGGTGAGATGCGCACCAGCCGATGCACGCCGCGCTCGGTCTGCAGATGTCCATACGCATACTCGCCAGTCACCAGCAGAGTGACGGATTTGATCCCCACTTCTTCGCCTTGTTGAATGTCCACGGTCTGAGATTTGAATCCGCTTCGCTCGATCCAGCGCTGGTACATCCGCAGCAACATGTCGGCCCAATCGCACGACTCGGTGCCGCCCGCGCCGGAGTGGATCGTGACAAACGCATTGGCACGATCGTTTTCGCCTGATAGAAACTGGCGCAACTCGAATTCATCGAGCTTGTGAGCCAGGCGATCATGTTCGGTCGCGACCTCTTTTTCCGCTTGAGCGTGAGCAGCAGGATCGCTTTCTTCCGCAGCCAACTCATGTAATGCGCTGAAGTCCTCAATCTCGCGTTCCAATTCTTGGAACGGGTTGATCAGTGAGCGTAATCGGGAAACCTCCTCGACATCGACCTGGGCGCGGTCGCGATTCGACCAGAAATCGGGCGCGGCCATGCGCCCTTCGATTGTGGCTAGATTTTTTTGGAGCTTTTCGACGTCAAAGAAACCTCCGCAGCTCGCGGACACGCGATTTCAAATCCTCGGCATCGGGGATGGAGACGTCAGCTGGCATGCGGGAAAGATAATTCAAACGGCGCCCCCATGCAAAGGTGTGAGAAAGCGGAAGCGCTTTCCCGGTTCTGGGGAGCACAGGCTGCCAGCCTGTTGTCGTCGGCAGCTTGCCGACGACTCCCACCGTGGCGCAAGAATTCCGCGCTGTGAACGTTCGATGAGCCTTTCGGCAGGCTGCCGAAAAGAACAGGCTGGCAGCCTGTGCTCCCCCGAACATACGCGCGCCATCTATCTGCGCGCGGAATTGTTCGGTTTTGGCTTAGCAGCACGCGCCGCCTCGAGACGGAAAATTGTTTCGCCTTCTTTCATCAGATCAAGACGATCGCGCGCAACCGTTTCCAGGTATGTTGAGTCAGTCTTGAGCAGACTGATCTCGCGAGTTTGATGTGCGAGCAGATTTTGTTGCTCGTTTACCTGTTGCTGCAGATTATCGATCTCGGCACGGCTCTGCATTAGTTTTTTGTACGGTGGAACGAACAAGCTCACAATTATCAGCCAGAGCGCCAGGACCAGCAGAACCTTGAGAGTTCGGTTCAGTCGCTGCCAAACGGTGGCTTCGCGGCGCGCGCGGAAATCGGCGTAAGTCTGATCCACTTAGCGCATTGTAGCGCCGTATACTGCTTTGTCACCAAGTTCTTCTTCGATTCGCAAGAGCTGATTGTACTTGGCAATCCGATCGCTGCGGGAAAGCGAACCGGTTTTGATTTGTCCGGCGTTCGTCGCCACCGCGATGTCGGCAATCGTGGCGTCTTCCGTTTCGCCGGAACGATGACTGATCACGGTTGTATAGTGATGTTCCTTTGCCAAATCGATCGTCGCCAGCGTTTCGGTCAGGGTGCCGATCTGATTCACCTTGATCAAAATCGAATTCGCCACGTGCTCGGCAATTCCTTTCCGTAGAAATTTCACGTTTGTAACAAAGAGATCGTCACCTACCAGTTGGATCTTCTTGCCCAGTTTGGCGGTGAGTTTTTTCCAGCCGGTCCAATCATTTTCGGCGCACCCGTCCTCAATCGAAATGATGGGGAACCGGGCGCAAAGCTCAGCATAATACTCGATCAGTTCATCCGCAGTTTTCTTTGAACCGTCCGATTTCTTGAAAACGTAAACGTTGTTTTTACTATCGTAGAATTCAGAGGCAGCAGGATCGAGCGCGATAAATATCTGTTCGCCGAGCTTGTAACCGGCCTTCTCAATGGCGGTTGAAATCGATTCGAGAGCGTCTTCAGCAGAATTAAGATTCGGCGCAAATCCGCCTTCATCGCCAACTGCAGTGGAAAGGCCTCGATCTTTCAGGACCGACTTGAGCGCGTGGAAAACCTCAGCGCCAAAACGGAGCGCTTCCGAAAAACTTGGTGCGCCGCGCGGCATAATCATGAATTCCTGAAAATCGATCGGCGCATCCGAGTGCGCGCCGCCATTCAAGATGTTCATCATTGGCACCGGCAAAACTCGCGCCTCAGGTCCGCCGAGATACCGAAACAGCGGCAGATTTTCCGCGGCTGCCGCGGCGTGTGCTACTGCGAGCGAGACCCCGAGCAGCGCGTTTGCGCCCAGGTTGTTCTTGTTAGGCGTGCCATCGAGTTCGATCAGCTTCTTATCGATTTTCGCCTGGTCCAGCGCGTCCCATCCTTTGAGGGCTGGCGCGATCTTATCGTTAACGTTGGCCACCGCCTTTTTAACGCCTTTGCCGCCGAACCGGCTCTTGTTGCCGTCACGCAATTCCCATGCTTCATGTTCGCCGGTGCTCGCCCCGCTTGGGATCGCCGCCCTGCCAAGTGCCCCACTTTCAACGCGGACGTCAACTTCAATGGTGGGATTACCGCGCGAATCCAAAATTTCGCGGGCGTGGATTCGGTTAATGGTAGTGCTTGCCATATTCTCTGCGCGGACTAGAACAGCTTTCCGCAGACCAGGCAAATCACGCTCTAACACGCCCTGACAATTTTCCGTTACCCATGCCTTCTTCGCGACAGCCGGGAGAGACCAAAAAGCAGCTTCGATAGCCAAGCGAGATTCATATTGGCAATTTCGCTGGGACACGCATAATCTCAGCGATGATTCGTTTAGCCGGATTAGGCGTGATTGTGTTGGCGGGCGGTATTTTGGTTACCGTTGGCGCAGAGACCGGGCACATTCCGGCCGACCAGATGGCAAAAGCCGCCAGAAGCGATTCGATCAGTATTCCAACGCCGGGTGAACTTTTCACCGCGCTTGAAAAATCTGGTAAGATCAACTGGGCGGGCCAATATCGTGGACCAATTCCGGTGACATATAGTAACCGCGCGCAGATCGCCCTCAATCTCGGCGGTTTGATTGCTGATGGCTTTATCGCCGTGGAAGCGAAGGACGGTCAGCAGGTTAAAAATATTGGGTCAGACATCATCAAACTCGCAAAGGCGCTCGGCGTCAGCGAAAAACTGCTCGGTCGCGGCAGTAGCATCAACGAATTTGCCGAAAACAACGAATGGGACACGCTGCAGGAAGAGCTTGAAGCGACGCAGAACGAAGTAAAATCCTCGATGCAATCGCATGCCGACCAGGACCTGGTAATTCTGGTAACGCTCGGCGGTTGGGTTCGAGGCACGCAGGTAGTCACCTCGGCGATCGTGCAGAACTATAACGAACAGAGCGCAAAAGTTATCCGGCAGCCAGCCCTCGTTCATTTCATGCAGTCGAAAATCAACGAAATCTCCCCTGAATTGCGCAACGAGCCACTAGTCAAAGATGTTAGTGAAGAGCTCGGTAAGATTGAAAAGCTGGTTTCGTTTCCGGAAGGTAAGGTACCTGATGTTGAACAGGTGCGAAAGGTCAACCAGGCGGTCGGAAAGCTGATGGAGGAAATAGAAAGCAAAGAAGCGCCAAAATGAATCGGAACTTGCTCATTTCATTGTCGGTTTTTGTGCTGGCTCTCAGCGGCATTGCGCGCGGAGACACAGACGCCGAGGTGCAGGCGCGCAAAGACGCACTCGACCTTGCCGCGGCGTTTTCAAACGACGGTTTCAAGGTCCGGGACGGATATTGGTGCGGGGTTGTCAAATCGCATGATCACTCCCTGGTCGCGGTGAATCTCTACGCAGGAAACCAGTATTGGTTCTCCGCTGGCACCACGGAACCGGCGAAGAAAATTGCGGTCAGCGTGTATAATGAGACGGGTAAACAGGTGACTACGGACAGCTACGAGAACGGGGAAAGAGCTGCGGCCGGTTTCGCGCCGTCAGGCAGTGGTCAGTACTTTGTCTCGGTCGATCTGGTTGAAGGCGAGCAAAGCAGCTTTTGCCTGGTTTATTCGTACAAGTGAACGCTGGTAATGTCATCCTGAGCGTAGCGAAGCGGAGTCGAAAGATCCCGTGATTGTCACCTTTGCGGCTTCGCATCGGGATGTCTCCAGACCTTCGCATAAAGCTACGGCTTGGCAGGCGACTCCACCCGACATGACGGGTTGGTCATGACTTCGCTCCAGGTTTTCTATGAGGGAAATGTACAGGGCGTGGGGTTTCGCTGGACGGTGCGTCACGCGGCCACAGGTTTTGATGTAACAGGCTGGGTCCGCAATCTGCCGGATGGGCGCGTGGAACTCCAGGTTACTGGAGAAGAGAATGAGGTGCGCGCGTTTCTCGACTTCATCGCACAGGGAGAGCTTCACTCGCTGATTCACAAGCAAACGGAGAACAAATTGGAGAAACCCGTTACAGCCCGCGGCTTTGAAATTCGCCATGACTGACTCGCCGCGCCGTCTTGTCACGCCGGAGTCTGGCGGAGGCGGAGGCCGCGCGGAGGCGAGTCCAGCGGTCGCGGTTCAACGCCTCACGAAAATATTTCCCGTTCCTTTGCATCCCGCTCGCGGGATTGTCGCCGTGAAGGACCTTAACCTTCGGATCGAAGCGGGCGAAGTATTTGGGTTGCTCGGACCCAACGGTTCCGGCAAAAGCACAACCCTCAAAATGATTCTCGGACTGGTTTCGCCAACGCGCGGCCGCACGGAAATTTTTGGGCGTGACAGTCGTCTCGTGGAAAGCCGGGAAGCCGTCGGTTTTCTGCCGGAAAATCCGTACTTCTATAAATATCTGAGCGGAGAAGAAACGCTGCGTTTCTTTGGCCGCCTTTGTGGACTGCGCGGCGCTCGCCTGAAGGAACGGATCAACGAACTGCTCGAACTCGTCGGCTTGACCAGAGCGCGCAAACGGCGACTGGGCACCTATTCCAAGGGCATGTTGCAACGCATTGGCCTTGCACAGGCATTGATTCATGATCCCAGATTGGTCGTGCTGGACGAACCGACCGCCGGTGTCGATCCCGCCGGCTCACGGGAGATTCGTGATTTGATTCTCGATCTGAAGCGTCGCGGAATTACCGTGCTGCTCTCGTCGCATTTGCTCGCGCAAGCACAAGAAATTTGTGACCGGGTTGGGATTCTCGCGGATGGCGTGTTGGTACGCGAAGGGCATCTGCGGGAATTGATCGCAATTGAAAATCAAACTGAACTCGTTATTGCCGACGCGTCCCCCCAACTTGTCAGCGAAATCGAATCGGTGATCAACCGGTCGAACGCAAAACTGATCGAGCGCCGAAAATCGACGACCACACTGGAAAGGTTGTTCCTGGAGGCGACGAAGAATGACAAGAGAATGACGAAATCCGAATGACGAATGACGAAATAAATCCGAATGACGAAACTAGAAGAACTCCTGTTTCTGAATGGTGGTCATTCCTGATTCGTGCTTCGTCATTCCTTCGTCATTCGACATTCGTGCTTCGTCATTTATTGGGCTAATGGAAACCCGATATCGCGCTTTCTCTATCTCGCGAATTCTCGCGATCACCCTCAATACGCTCACTGAGCTGACCCGCTTAAGGGTCTTTTACGTACTGCTTGTTTTTGCGCTGCTTTTGATTGGCAGCTCGATCTTCATGGCGCAGTTTTCTTTTCAGCAGGAGTTTCAAATCCTGAAAGACGTATCGCTCGGCGCGATCTCGATTTTTACTTCGCTGCTGGCGATCGTTGCGACTGCGCGATTGCTTCCTCAGGACATCGAAGACCGCACGGTTTACACCATTCTCGCCAAGCCCGTACCCCGCTTCGAATACGTGCTCGGGAAAATTACCGGCGTCCTTCTGCTGCTGGCAATCAGCACGCTGGTGATGAGCGCAGCGTTTCTAGCGGTGTTGTATCTGCGCGAACAAGCTGTGATTCACGCAACGTTGAGGCAAATGGTCGGCGCACCGCCTGAACAACTCGCCGATGCGCTCCGCGAAATCCGGTCTTCAGCGCTCAACATCGATATCTTCCCCGGAATCATCATCATTTACCTGAAAGCATGTTTGCTTGCCGCACTTACGCTCTTCGTCTCGACATTCGCCACCACGAATATTTTCACGATTGTGGTAATGGTTTTCATTTATTTCATTGGTCATTTGCAGGCGACTGCGCGCGAATATTGGCTGCAGGAACACAGCAGCGGGCTGCTTACCCGAGTCTTTCTCGCGATCGTGGCGCTGCTGTTTCCAGACCTGCAGGCGTTCAACCTGGTAGACGATATCGTCGCCGGCACGGCTATTTCATTGGCGCTCTTCATTAAGACAGCGCTGCTCGGCATCTTCTACACGACGATGTACACACTACTGGCGGCGTTCGTATTCTACGGAAAAGAATTATGATACGGCTTCTTGTCGCGCTGGCGATTTTGGTTGCCGTCGGGGGCATCAAATTGCCAATCGAACACGACCTCAAGAGGCTGCATCGCCAGGAACATTTTCGCGGCGTCGAATTTAATCTCGATCTTCGCGAAAAGCTTGGGCAACTCGGTTTCGTTGCTGCCTTAAGTGGGTTTCGAGCAATCGTAGCGGACGCGCTTTTTATCCAGGCACACGTCGCATGGGAGCGCACAGAATGGGGCCGGATCTTGTTATTGTTCCGGCACATCACAATGCTGCAGCCCCGGGTGCTCCTGTTTTGGGACACGGCGGCGTGGCACATGGCCTGGAACGCAAGCGTGGCGGCCATGAACGACCGGACCCAGCCGCGGCTTGCGCTGCGAGTCAAAGCACAACGCGAATATTTCGCGCTCGGAAAAGACTTCCTTGAACGCGGAATAAAAAATAACCCTGATCGCCCTCAGCTTTATGAAGCGCTCGCCCGCCTGTACAAGGAGAAATACAAGGATCACCAGCGCGCTTCCGAGTTTTACGCCAAGGCAGCGGTCGTGCCGGATGCAGCGACATTCGACCGACGTTTCTCAGCCTACGAGCTTTCCTACTGCGAAGGGCGCGAGCGCGAGGCATATGAACGCTTGCGCAGCCTGTATGATGAGGGCGA
>QHPC01000348.1 GCA_003218915.1 Verrucomicrobiota bacterium | reverse complement strand
GAACTCAAAGATCGTGGCGCCAAATATAACAAGGGCAAACCGATCAATGTTATCAACCAGCGTCTCGGCTACATGGTGCGCGGCGGGGATCCCGACGCGATTGATTCGATTGTACCCATGGCCTACGGCAACCTCGCCCTCGATCTCATCCTGCGCGGCAGGCACGGCCGCCTCGTCGTCTTGAAGAATGGGCGCTATGACAACATGCCGATTGAAGTGGTGACCAGCACCAAGAAAACGGTCAATGTAGAAAAATACTACAATAAGGAGCGCCTGCGTCCGCTCTACACCGATTTCGAAATGCAGCCGCTATTCATCATGGCGAGTGATTAGGGCTGAAGGGTAGCGCACGCGTCTCCCTGGCTCGCCGTAGCCTTGGCGGAGGCTGCTCAGCGGAAACATTTCTGGGGAGCGGTCCTCGCGGTGACTGCCAACTCCGAAAGCTTTCGGCGAGTCACGAACTTTAAGATCGACAATCAATTCTCGCTGTTAAGATTTTTGATCGATGGGCGAGATCACCCGGCGTGGATATCGAATCGAGTGGTTCATCGGTGAATCACGGACCGAGACATGTCCACGTCTATGATGCGAAGGAACGCTTTCTTGGCCGACTCGACATCCAGCGGATGCGCGGCATCGAAGGCTGGATGCCGAACAAGAAATTGATTAGAGTGATCGAGGAACTGAAAAGAGAAGGCCGATTGTGAAAACCGTCACCACCGTGAAAAAGCCATTCGGAAAAGCGAAGTATTCGCCTGTGAAACACGCGCGTTACCTGGACTGGGAAGATGCCTTCGACGTCGAGTTTGACGACGGACTTTCGTTTTTAGAACCGCATGCAACGATCAAAAGGGCGAACAAGATTTCTCCAGACGCAGTTCCGGTCCGCGTCAGCATCCCGAAGAAATTTCGCTCACACTTCAAGATCGAGTACGATAACGGCCAGACTGCCGAAATTTCTTGGTCGTTTGTGCGTGAATTACCATCCAAGAATTCGAAAAAATAACATACTCGCGAACAAGGCCCGATCCTCTCGTTTGGAAGTTTACCCGCCTTGGCAGGCGAGCTGCCACCGAAGAATTCAAAGAGATGAACTTTGCCGATCTTCACCACAGAGATCTCAGGGATCACGGAGTCTGCACCAAACATTAGTCTGTGTGCTTCGTGTCCTTCGTGATAAAACATAAGATGATTGTTTATGAGCACGCGCGAATCGAGCCAAAAAGAAGTCGCCTCGAATGAGTCGGAGGAGAACAGTGCATTCAATGGTGCCGAGCTGAGCGGATCTGTTCTCGGGCGCGATTGGAACTCACCAGAAGAGGATGCCGCGTGGTCAAACCTGTAGCCGGCGAAGTTGTTGTCGTTCCTTTTCCGGGAGCCGATGGCGCTGGCGGAAAGCGCCGGCCTGCTCTGGTGATTGCCGATCTTCCAGGAGAAGATTTGATTCTCTGCCAGATCACCAGCCGCGCGCACTCCGATGCTTTCTCCGTTCCGCTGACTAGCAGCGATTTTGAACGCGGCCAACTTCCTCAGCCGGGCTTCATCCGTCCGCAACGACTGTTCACCGTCGAACATCACATCATTCTTCATTCGGTTGGAAAGGTGACCACTGAGAAATTCGACGAAGTGTTTAAGCGAGTGCGCGGGCTCTTCGTTGACTAAATTTTCCCTACCCGCCTTCGTGCCGCAGCCGCCAGACTACCGCGTGGCGAGCAAAGATCGCAGAGATCACGAAGTCCATTCTGCTGTAGCGTCCGCTGTCCTTGGCGAGCTGGAGCCTTGGCGGAGGCCGCTCAGCGGAAATTCCGGGGAGCGGTCGCCGCAGTGACCAGGTAATGGCACCCTCGCCGTCGAGCCCGTTTCGTGCTACAAGATCGACATGGAAATCAAGCTGACCGCCGTGTTCCGAAAATTCCCGGAAGGTTACGCCGCGTTTGTAGAGGAATTGCCAGGCGCGAACACACAAGGCGCAACGCTCGAAGAAGCGCGCGAAAATTTAAAAGAAGCGGTCGCGATGGTTTTGCAGGCGAACCGTGAATTGGCGGAAGAGTCGTTGCGTGGAGCGGAAGTCGTTCGGGAGCCACTCGCGCTCACGACGGGATGAAGCGGCGGGATTTACTGCGCCACCTCGAGAAGCATGGCTGCGAATTGCTGCGTGAAGGTGGCAATCACACGATTTATGTCAATCGGCGCGCCCAGAAGTCTTCCGCAATTCCGCGGCATCGCGAGATCATTGATTTTCTCGCGCGGAAAATCTGCAAAGACTTGGATATTCCCGACCCGTAATTCGCCTTCTGCCCACGCCACGAAACTATCCGCTCTCCGGTATCCAGTTGGAGTTCACCTGCCCTAGTCGCGGTGGCGACCGCGGCGGGCGACCCGGTAAACTTTCTGCCGCTTCAGCTGGGTTAAAAGAGTAGCCTGATCCATGACAACGGCGGCAACCTTAATGCAACACGTTCCAAAAACACAAATTGGAACACGGTAA
>QHPC01000037.1 GCA_003218915.1 Verrucomicrobiota bacterium | reverse complement strand
CAGGTCAGCTTCGGGGCGCTCACCTGTTCTGGGAAAACGCGTGTAATAGATTCCGGTGCCGTCGGCATTCCATGCTGCACTGCCGCCCGCCGTCGGATATTGGACATGGGCGATACTGTCCGGCAGCGCTTGACCGGTAGCGGTCTCGTAAAAGTGAAGCGTGCCGTCTTCACTTCCACCCTTGGAAAGGGACACCGCGACATATTTGCCATCCAATGAAGGGACAAACCAATCGATCGCGGTTGTGCCTTTGGCGTCCAGCCCGTTCGGGTCGAGCACGACTTTCTCAGATTTGAGCTCGTCAGCTGACGTGAGCGTAACCAGTAACGGCTGCTGCTTTGGCGGCTGGAATTTCATCACGAACAACAGCCCGGGCCGCGAGACAAGCGAGGAATAACCGGGCGAAGTTTTTGCGTACCACTCCGTTAATTCCTTTTCGATTGCCGCTCGGTCCGGCAACTGATCGAGATATTGCCTGGTCCGCTGATTCTGCGCGGCCGACCAGGCTTTCACGTCAGGCTCGTCGTCTTTTTCGAGCCATTGATACGGATCTTCTACAGTGACCCCTTGATATTCGGTTGAAACAGGTTTCTTGGGAGTTCCTGGCGCCGGTTCGGCAGCGGTCAGATCAAGCGCTGTCGTTACAACAATGGCGCCGATAACAAATAAGAAACGATTGGTTATCATCGAGTGAAACTTAACAGAAATGGCGAAAAGCGAATGACGAAATCCGAATCAGTGACGAACGGCCCAGTTTAAGTAGCGATCATTCGTCATTCGGGTTTCTTGCTTTTTTCGTCAATGGTGATTCGTGCTTGCTCATTTTTCCCATCGGTCGTTGCTCTCGATGTCGGCAGTGCACCGCCGGGCATTGAAACAGCGTACCTTGGGTCCTTAACCTGGTTGCGGACCGCTGCGAAGAGTTTCGTGATTCCCGTCGAGCTGATGCGATTGGCTATAAAGGACGGGATAAAACCACCGGTGTCGGTGTAAATGAAATAGGTGGCGCGAGTCGTCGTTGCGCCATCAGGCTCGAGCAGCCATTTGCCCTCGCAAAGTTTTATGCGCACGACGCCTTTCTTTTCTGGCGGCCCGAGTTCGTTGGCCGGGGACCAATGACTCATAAAAACTAAACCATCAGTCGAGGGCCATGATTTCTTCCAGACGCGCAATGTGTAATCGCGGTCCGCACAAACTTTTGGCGAAAGCCTCTGATATCCAACGATCGAATCGCCGTCCCGTTTGATCAGCCGACACTCGGTCGTGTACGGCATGAATTTCGGATAGTTCTGGAAGTCGTCGATCACCGCGCAGACGGCGCCGGTGGGCGCGTCAATCGGGCCGACAGCTTTGAATTCCTTGAGCGCCGAACCTGGACGCGGGCGGCTGTAGATCACAACGTTTTTCTCTTGAACGGACAGTTTCCAGTAATCGTCCGTGCTAATGGACTCTTCAGCGGCGAAAGCGGTTGGGCAACCAACGAGAAGAACAGACATTAGACCGCGGAGAATTCGCTGGTGCACCGGCGGCGAGGATACATCATTTCCCCCGTATGGCTATATTTCTTTGACTGTGGGACTTGGCCGCATCTCGAAGTGTCGCCGAGCCAATAACGAAATCCGAAGGCTCCCCGCGACTTGTTAAAGTAGTTAAAAACGTTACAAAAGTTACAAATGGAGAGCTGCCCGACGTTCCGTTGTAACGATGTAACTGTTTAACGATTTAACGTGGCGAAGCCAATGAATCTACAGCCCACGGTTCTCATTGTTGATGACGAGAAGCACACTCGCGACGGGTTGCGAAGTCTGCTTGAGAACGATTACGATGTGTATGTCGCTCCGGATATTGCAGGCGCGATCGATGTGCTGGATCGCGAGCAGGTCGATGTGCTTCTCACCGACCTCCGTCTCGGCAGCGAAGATGGAATGAGCTTGATCGATCGCGCGTTGAAAATGCCGCGCCCGCCCGCCTGCATCATGATGACGGCCTACGGGTCGGTGGATGTCGCGGTGGAAGCAATGAAACGCGGCGCCTACGATTTTGTGACTAAGCCGCTCAACCTCGACAAGGTAGAGTTGCTGATCGCGCGCGCCGTGCAAGGCCGCAGACTCGAGCAGGAAAATCGCGCACTCCGGGAGCAAGTGGATGAACGCTACGGCCTCGAAAACATTTGGGGCGACTCGGCCGCGTTGCATGAAGTGCTCCATACGATTCGGCAGGTTGCGCCCTCGTCAGCCAATGTGCTCATTGAAGGCGAGAGCGGGACAGGTAAAGAATTGGCTGCGCACGCCATTCATAATTTAAGCCGACGCAACAAAGCGAAATTTGTGGCGGTGCATTGCGCGGCGCTTTCTCCGCAACTTCTGGAGAGCGAGTTATTCGGTCACGAGAAAGGCGCGTTCACGGGCGCATACGAACGGCGCATCGGCCGGTTCGAGCAGGCCAACGGCGGCACGATTTTCCTCGACGAAGTGGCCGAGATCGACCCGAGCACCCAGGTCAAACTGCTGCGCGTCATGAGCGAGGGCCGCGCGTTTGAGCGTGTTGGCGGCAATCAAACGCTGCACGCAGATGTGCGGATCATTGCGGCCACAAACAAGAATCTCGAACAGTTGGTGCGCGAAGGAAAATTCCGCGATGACCTTTATTTCCGCCTCAACGTGGTACGCATCACCATGCCGCCGTTGCGCGAACGAAAGGAAGATATCCCGATTCTGGTCCGCGGATTCTTGCGCCACTTCTGCAAGACAAACGACAAGCCTCTTGTCGATCTCACACCCGATGCGATGGACGCGCTCCTGACCTACAACTGGCCGGGCAACGTTCGCGAGCTCCGCACTGCGATTGAACACGGCGTTGTGATGGCCACCGGGCCAAAGATCACATTGCGCGATTTGCCAATGGCTGTGCGACAGGCAGCCGGGCCAAAATTGCCAGGCGGAGTTTCAGCTCAAGCTTTCGAGCAAAAGACGAGCCCGCTCGATCTGCACGAGACCGAAAAAAAATTGATCTCCCAGGCGCTTGCAGCCACGAATGGCAACGTCACCGCCGCAGCGAAAAAGCTCGGCATTAGCCGCCGCACACTTCACCGAAAGATCAACGAAATGAACGCCATGAAACCGGAACCACAAATCAAGGATGATGGAGGATAGCGTTTTCGGGTGTCACAACCCGCGCGCTTCCAGCGTGGCGCGGGTTTGTAATTATCCCACACGATTGGTGCCCGGTTTATTTTGGCGCCAGAGAGGCGACCCTCCTTCGCCAAGGCTACGGCGTGGTTAGAAAATGAATGGACTATCTTGGAGCAAGGGAATTAACGATTTTTTCGAAGCGCGGGTCGCCGCGCAGTGGGTCCCAATCGGGCTCCAGCTTCAATTGACCATAACTCACCGTGCTAGGGGGCTGGACAGCGATAGCGAGTTGCTCGCACGCGAGATCTTTGTCGCCGGCCCACGCGGCGATCATAGCCAGATATTTGATCATGAGCGGACCATTAATTGCATCTTTTTCTACGGGCAGAAGCTCAACGGCGCGGCGACCTTCGCGCACTGCTTCCTCTTTGCGTCCAAGAGCAGCGTCGATCAAGCCAAGCACGCATAGTGGCGGGCCGTAGTCGGGTTCGTCTTGAACTGCTCTCTCTTGAAGCGTGCGCGCTGCGGTGAAAGCGGCGCGGGCTTTGTCTTCGTCTTTCGCCAGACGAGCTAGAACGCCTTCGATGAGCGGACGATTTGCGTGAACTGCGTAATCAGTCAGCGGTGTTTCGCCAAATGAATTTAACGCATTGGTTGCTTCGGTGACGTCCCGCTCGGCCAGCGCACAGCTTAGCCAGTCATTGGCGACATTCGGCAGTGCACCCGGATTTGTAGCTCGAATGGAATCAATTGTTTGATGTAACGGCCGAGCATCGGCTTTCCAGTGAAATTGGACCGCCGCGAGGGCTACTTTCGTATTGACGTCATCCGGTTCGATGGCCAATGCCCGGCGCAGCACGGATATTTCATCAGCATAACGCCTGAGAACTCCGTAACTGAGAGCAATCTGCTGCAGCAGAAAGAAGTTACGCGGGTCGAGTTCAATTGCGCGCTCCAGGTTTCGTGTGGACTCGTCCCAACGTCCTTGACGCCTCTGTATGTAACCTTGCACCGCGAATACCAGGGAATTGTTCGGCAGACTGCGGCGGGCAAGTTCCAGTTCAGCCAGAGCCCCCTCATAATCGAGGTACCCAAAATAAAGATTCTCCGCGCGCGCCAGGTGTGCTTCACCTGCATCGGGACGAAGGCGAAATGCCGCCTGAACAGCCGCTTCCATTGACGCCAGCCGTGCGGGTGTATGGTCGAGCCCGAAGAAGTAAAGCAGGCCGTGAGCGTGAGCGAGCTGGCAATACGCATGGAAAAACAATGGGTCACGCGCGACAGCCTGATTCAATAGATCGGCAGCCTGGAGCAACTTGCCTCGCGCAGCACTGCTAAAGCTCGTTAACAGAAGGTTGTTGGCGCGAACATAAAGATCATAGGCAGCAAAGTCGCTGGTTGGTGGCTGTTGAATTGAAGCTTTCTCAGTAGCTGAAATCTTGGCGTGCAGTTCCGCTGCGACTTTTTGCGCGATCTCGCTCGGAATCGCGAATGCCTCCTTGAGGTCGCTTTCGTATTCGTCCGCCCATACGCCGACGTCGGTGCGGGTGTCCACCAGCTGCGCGTTTACACGCACCCTGCCACCAGAACGTCGTGCGGTTCCTTCGAGCACATGTGAAACGCCAAGGGAGCGGCCAATCTGACGCAAATCCCGTTTGCCGCGATATCCCATCACGCTGGTTCGGCTGATCACTTTGAGATCGGCGATCTTCGCCAGCTTGGTCAAAATGTCGTCCTGGACGCCGTCGGCAAAAAAGGCGTCCTCTTTGTCGTCGCTCAGATTTTCAAAGGGAAGGACGGCGATTCCTGCGGGAATCCTGCGAACTGATTCACGCTCCCATGTCATCACGCCTAAACCTGCCGCAAGAAGAACCGACAACGTGATCAGGGCGGCAATCGTCGGATTCCGTTGCACCCACTTTCGAGCATGTGTGAAGAATCCGCTGCGTTTCGCGCGGATTGGTTCGTGCCATAGCCAACGTTCAAGGTCTTCGGCCAGCTCCAGAGCCGAGGAGTAACGGTAACGCGGATTTTTCTCCAGACACTTCAAGCAAACAGCGGAAAGGTCGCGGTCTATTTTCCGGTTCAATAGGCGCGGTTGCCGCGGCTCCGAATCCAGCAACAGGTGAATCGTTTCGTAGGTTGTTCCGCCGGCAAAAGGTGGATGGCCAGTGAGCAGTTCGTAGAGGACCGTGCCGAGTCCGTAGACATCTGTCGCCCTGCCGACGGCCGCGTTGTTACCTACCGCCTGTTCCGGCGCCATGTAACTGGGCGTCCCCATTATCTCCAGTGAGCCCGTGACTGTACTTCCGTGTTCGACTAATCGGGCCAGACCAAAATCGGTCAGGTGTGGTTCCCCGTTTGCGTCCAACAGAATGTTTCCCGGCTTGATGTCTCGGTGCAGAATGCCGTGTTCATGTGCGTAGTGCACAGTGCGCGCGACTTTCGCAATGAGTTCCACGGCTTGCCGCACCGGCATCGGCCCTCGGCTGATCACTTCATCGAGCTGGCCTCCTTCGATGAGTCTCATGCTAAAGTAGCACCTGCCGCCGCGCTCGCCGACCTCGTAGATAGGAACGATTTGTGGATGATCGAGCTTCGCCGCGGCTTCAGCTTCCCGGCGAAAGCGTTTCAGGTGCGCGTCAGTCGCCCACTGACCACTACCAACGATCTTTAACGCGACTGTGCGGTTGAGACTTCTTTGCCAGGCGCGGAATACCACGCCCTGACCGCCACGGCCGATTTCCTCCAGCAATTCGTAATCGCCGAACTCTCCGAGCAGCTGCTCTGCGGGCGCTTCCTTTTGGCCGTGGGGCGCAGGATTCGCATCGCTGGGTGCAACATTTTTAGCGGAGCCGCTGTCCTCACCGGGGACTACGGGTCGCCGCTCCTGGTCTCTTGGCGTCATTCTGTGGAGATCAACTCCAGATTTGCACGCCGGAATGTATCCCACCGCCCAAGCGTGGCAACCAACCGCAGCATCGTCAGTGACAGAGTGGAGCTATAGCTAAAGAAATTTTGCCGTTTACGAATTAACGTTCGAGCGTTTCAATTACGTCGTGACTGAAAAGAAGAAGATTTTTGGAACCGATGGCGTGCGCGGTGTGGCGAACGTCGAACCTGTCACTGCGGAGACCGCGCTGAAATTGGGGCGCGCTGCTGCGTATGTCTTCACGCAGCTAAATCCGCGCAAGACTCCAGCAGGTGCACGGCCCAGGATCGTTCTTGGCAAAGACACGCGGCTTTCCGGTTACATGCTCGAAAACGCGCTGGTAGCCGGGATCACTTCACTCGGAGTCGATGTCCTTGTCATCGGACCGTTGCCCACGCCCGGTGTGGCTTACATCACGCGATCGCTGCGCGCCGACGCCGGCATCGTCCTTTCGGCTTCGCATAATCCTTATCAGGATAACGGCATCAAATTTTTCCGGCACGACGGTTACAAGCTGGACGATCAGGTTGAGGAGAAAATTGAACAGCTCGTTTTTACCGGCGAAATCGATTCGATCCGGCCAACCGCCAGCAACATCGGACGCGCGACGCGCATCGATGATGCGCTTGGTCGCTATGTTGAATTCGCCAAGGCGAGCTTTCCGCGTGGGATGTCACTTGAGGAAATGCGAGTGGCTGTGGACGCCGCAAACGGCGCCGCTTACAAATCGACGCCGTGCGTTCTGCGCGAACTTGGCGCGGACGTCGCGGTGGCACACAACCAACCAAACGGTGTTAACATCAACGACGGCTGCGGCAGTATTCATCCGGAGGAAATCCAGCGCATCGTGAAGATGAGCGGCGCGGACGTTGGCATTACGCATGACGGCGATGCCGATCGCGTCCTGTTGTGTGACGAAAATGGCGATATTGTTGACGGCGACGAGATACTGGCCATTGCGGCCCTGGATCTCTTAAACGCTGGCCGTTTGGAGCAAAACACGGTCGTTGCCACTGTCATGAGCAATTTTGGCCTCGATGAGACACTCGCCGCCAAGGGCGGAAAAGTAGTACGGACGAAAGTCGGTGATCGCTATGTGATTGAAGAGATGACGCAGAAAAAACTCAATCTCGGTGGCGAACAAAGCGGTCACGTCATCTTCCGCGATTTTACCACTACCGGCGACGGCATCATCAGCGCGCTCCAGATTCTGTGCATCATGCACAAGAGCGGCCAACCGTTAAGTAAATTGAAGGCGTGTTTGGAAAAATATCCGCAGGCCCAACGCAATTTGATCGTGAAAGAAAAGCGTCCTCTGGCCGAGTTGAACACGGTGATGAAGCTGGTAAGCGAAGCTGAGAAAGAGCTCTCCGGTAAAGGCCGCGTGCTCCTGCGCTATTCGGGTACCGAGCCAAAAATTCGTTTGCTCATTGAAGGTCGCGAACTCGATAAGATCGACAAACAAGCGGACCGAATCGCCGATGCGATACAAAGCGCGATCGGAGCATGATGAACACAGTCATTCCGAGCGAAGTCGAGGAATCCCGTTACTTTAACGGTAACTCCGCCGGGTCCCTCGACTCCGCTTCGCTTCGCTCGATATGACAACTAGTAGAGTCTCTCATGAATCTCTCCCGAGTAATTGAAGCGCTTCTGTTTAGCGCGCAGAAACCGCTTTCAGTCCGTGAACTGACGGAAGCTATCAAGAGGGCCGGCGCCGAGGATGAATTTTCGCCTAACGAGTTTGCGCGGGTGCGCGAGTCTGAGGTTGCCGCCGCACTGGAGCAACTGAAAATCGAGAATATCGAACAACAGCGGGCATTTCAGGTTAACGAAAAGGCGGAGGGCTGGCAACTGGCTAGCGACCCGAAATACGCGCAGTGGGTGCGCCAGCTTTTTCCGGCGCCAAAACCGGCGCGTTTGAGTGCGCCTGCACTCGAGACGCTAGCAATCATTGCCTATCGCCAGCCTATCACGCGCGCAGATGTCGAAGCAGTTCGCGGCGTAAACATCGACGGTGTGCTGCAAACATTAATGGAGCGCGGGCTGGTTAAAATCGCTGGGCGCGCTGAAATCCCCGGACGTGCGCTCCTTTACGAAACCACGCAATTTTTCCTGGATCATTTTGGGCTTCGGAATCTGGACGAATTGCCGAATGTAGAAGAGTTGCGTACCCGCCATTTGCCGAAGGCGCGTGCTCCAAGCGCTGGCGATGCCGACGCACCGGAGTCATCGACTCCGGCTACAGCACCGGAATCATAGGCGTTTGCCCCTCGGCGACGCGATTCACACATGCGTGGTTCTTCATGGTTATGCTTCGCACGGCGAAGCGGCTACAGCGGGTTCTTGTTTGTTGCGCTGGCAGCATCCACGTCAGCTGCTGCTGAGATACAGCCTGCCGATTGCGCGCGTGCTGCAAAATATTCCGAGAGCAAACGCGGTGTTTCCATGCTGGTCATGCAAAATGGCCGAACAATTTTTGAGCATTACGCCAATGGCGGGTCGGCGCGCGGAAGGTGGCCAATCTTCAGTGGAACAAAAAGCTTTTGGGGGATCGCCGCGCTCGCTGCGGCGCGCGACGGATTGTTCAAGCTCGACGATCCGGTTTCGGATACGATCACGGAATGGAAGAGCGACCCGCGCAAATCGCAGATCACGATTCGGGAATTGCTCAGCCAGACCGATGGGATTGAAGGCGCTTCGCGTCTTCAACGCGCGTCGATCCGTGATCGCAATGCCATGGCAATTCGACTATCGATCGTCGCCGAACCTGGATCGGCTTTTATTTATGGCCCGAGCCATCTACAAATCTTTTCCGAGCTGCTGCGACGAAAACTAAGAGGGCGCGACGTCATCGGCTACTTCGAAGGACGTGTGTCCAACCGGCTGGGGTTGGGCCGACTCAACTACAAGAAAGACGCTCGCGGCAATCCGCTGCCGGCGACGGGATTTGAGCTCACTGCCCGCGAATGGGCGCGACTGGGCGAGCTCGTTCTCGGGCAAGGTAGTTATCACGGGCGACAAATTGTTCCGGCAGCTATTTTGCGAGAGGCATTTGCTGGTTCGCAGGCAAATCCGTCGTACGGCCTCACATTCTGGTTAAACGAGCAAGCGTCGAACGGGCGCGAGACAGACATGGAACGAATGCTCGACTTGCCATGGCAGAGCGCACAATGGAGCAATGTTTGTATTTGCAGGGATGCACCTGCAGACATGGTAGTGGCACTTGGCTCAGGCAATCAACGGCTGTTCGTAATTCCGTCGCTAGAGGCCATCATCGTGCGGCAAGGATCGAGCGCGAAATTTTCTGATGCGCATTTCTTGCGACTGTTGCTTGGCCGCAGTCAGTGACCCATATGTAGGATTGACTTACTTGTCTGTCTGGCAAACGATCAGACGTTGATGAAACAAAACTCGGATGCCGAGCAGGCGCTCATAAAGATCCAGCACGACTGGGCAGAAGCGCGCAAAAAAGCATGACCGGCGACATCGTTTTCACCGAATTCAAGATCGATGATCTACAAGTGCGCTTATGTGGAGACACCGGAATCGTCGTAGGCCAGGGTACGATTAGGGCCCACGAGGGAAAACAAAATCTTCTTGGCGGGAAATTTGTCTGGACGGATACATTTATAAAACAGGATGGCGCATGGAAGGTGGTCGCGTCACAAGTAACTCCAGTCTTAAACAAATAATGGGCAGCAATTCATCTATCCTATGAAAACATTTGGTATCGGTTGTGGTGTTGTTCTCGTCATTCTGCTTTTCATTGCTGTCGTTGCGGGCCTCGGGCTGTGGCGCAGTTACAATCTTCTCGTTCCCTTGCAGCAAACCGTCGATCAAAGCTGGGCGCAGGTACAAAACGTCTATCAGCGGCGCGCAGATTTGATTCCGAATCTGGTGAACACAGTGTCGGGCGCGGCTAATTTCGAAAAATCGACCCTTACTGAGGTAACAAATGCGCGTGCCAGCGTTGGCCGTGTGCAGCTTGATCCAAACAAGGCGCCTACCGACGCCGCGCAACTTGAACAATTCCAGGCTGCGCAAGGACAGTTGAGCAACGCGCTCTCGCGTCTGCTGGTGGTCGTGGAACGATATCCAGAGTTAAAAGCTAATCAGAATTTTGTTGGTCTGCAGGCGCAACTGGAAGGCACGGAGAACCGGATCGCGGTCGAGCGCGGTAACTTCAACAGTGCGGTGCAAAAGTACAATGTCGCGGTGCGGAGTTTTCCGACAAACTTGATCGCGGGAATGTTTGGTTTTCCACCGCGTCCATTTTTCACAGCGCAAGCCGGCGCGGAGAAACCGCCGCCGGTGCAATTTAATTTCGGCCCTGCGCCGACGCCGGCTGGGAATTTGAATCAGGGCGCCGCGCCGACGCCAGCGACAGCCGCGTCGCCATAAGGTGATTCTCAATCTTGCGGTAGTAGCGGTCGGGCGGCCCGCGATCCGGTGGCCGACACGTCTGCCGCTGCAAATCTTGCGCACCAAGGAAGTCGCTCTGCTGGTCGCAGCATTGTTTGCAGTGCTGGCGACGAAGTCCCAGGCCTCGGAGGTGATTCCACCAAAACCGGATCGGTATTTCAATGATTACGCAGGCGTCGTCTCCAAATCCGCAGCGCTGCGATTCGATGAAGAGCTTGCTCGATTTGAGCGCGAAACGTCGGACCAGGTCGTGGTCGCGATCTTCCCGAAGATGCAGAGCGACTCGGATATCGCAGATTATACACAACGTGTGGCCCAGGCATGGGGCGTCGGCCAAAAGGAACGTCGCAATGGCGTTGCCCTTTTCGTGTTCGTTCAAGACCGCAAAATGTTTATCCAGGTTGGCTACGGCTTGGAAGGCGCGCTACCCGACATAACCGCGTTCGATATCACCGAATACAAGATCAAGCCGCATTTTCGCAATGGCGATTACGAAGGCGGGATCGCGGTCGGAATCGATTCAATCTTCAAGACGATTCGCGGCGAGTACAAGGGATCAGGAAAGACCGTTGCGGAAGAACATCGCGGTGGTGGCGCTTCGAGTATCTGGTTCTTCATCATTTTCCTGATCGCCCTGATCGTGATTTCCAGAATTATGCGACGCCTTGGCGGCTGGGGCTATTCATCCCGCGGCGGCGGTCCCATATTTTTCCCGACGGGCGGCGGCGGTGGCGGTTGGTCATCTGGCGGTGGAGGTGGCGGCGGATTTAGCGGGTTCAGCGGCGGAGGCGGGAGTTTTGGCGGCGGAGGCGCGGGATCGAGTTGGTGACCGATGCGAACGAGAGACTTTCTCAGCAGGCTTGAGCATGCACGAATTATGAGCGCGATTCGTGAAGCGGAATCGAAAACCTCCGGCGAAATTCGCGTTTATATTCAGCGCGGCAAATTCGACACCGATCCGGTGATGGTTGCGCAGAAGAAATTTCAGCGTCTCGCAATGCACAGGACGCGCGAGCGCAACGCCGTCCTTATTTTCGTAGCGCCGAGAGCCCACAAGTTCGCCGTTGTCGGCGACAAGGCGATTCACGAAAAATGCGGCGAACAATTCTGGAAGCACGTTGTGGATGGAATGCGGGTTCATTTTCAGAATGAAAAATTCAGCCACGCGTTGATAGAAGCGATTAACGAAGTCGGCAAAGTGTTGGCGACGCATTTCCCGAGAACATCGGCAAACGCAAATGAGTTGCCGGATGAGATTGTTGAAAGCTGAACAACAGGCCGATTTCAGGGCGGACTAACAGCCGGCTGAGGAGGAACGATATTGGCATGCCGCGCGATTTGCTGCCACCGTACGCCTTGTTTCATCCAGACAGCTGTGAACCGGAGATTTTCGCTTTTGCCGGCATTTGGCATCCTACCTCCCCAATCGACGGCTTCTCGGCCAGCGACAACCACGACATCGCCGTAGACCCGGAGGTACTCGATTTGCCGGTCGAAAGATGTGATGACGAGAAAGCCGGAATCAACCATTCCCAAAACCTGCTGCTTCGTAACAAACTTGTTCAGCGGGTTAGTCACGACGAAATCGTCCGACCACAGACGCGCCATGGACGCGCGATCGTTTTTCAAAAAAGCATCGACCTCCTCCGCATTCAGCCGTCGAACCCCCTCTTCAGCGCTGTCAGAACTTGTATTCGCAACACTTACGTCGCGTGACGTTAGTAAGAGCAGTGCCAAGGCGATGGAAGCCGCGATGATTTTCATGCGCGAATTGTGTGGACGATCCCAGCGAAGTCCAACTCCAATCCGTATTTGGCGCTTGCAAAATCGCGGATTTTGATTTTATTCCACCCTCCGGAG
>QHPC01000347.1 GCA_003218915.1 Verrucomicrobiota bacterium | reverse complement strand
ACGAGCGCGCGCGCTCATGTCAACTACGCCACAGAACTGCAGGCCGCTGGCCGAGCCGATGAAGCAGCGAAGGAATTCACTGAGGCGATACTTTTAAATCCCTACTCGGCGAAGGCGCTCGTTACTCTTGGCTCGCTGTTGATGGCAAAGGGAGAGCTCGATAAGGCTCGGAGCCTTTTTGCGCTCGCATTGCGGGTCGAGCCGAGAAACGCTGAATATCATTCCGGCTACGCCTATGTTTTAGACCAACTCGGTCGGATGGACGACGCTGCTGCAGAATGTGAGATGGCTATTCGTCTGGCGCCGAAGTCTCCGCAAGCGCACTATGGCTATGGCGCGTTCCTGGAAAAACACGGCAAACCGGAGGAGGCGATAGCGAAATATCGGCAGACGTTGCAGTATGATGCAAATCACGTCGATGCTCGAATCGATCTTGGAAATTTGCTTTTTGAAAATGGGGACACTGCCGAAGCAAGAGAGCATTTCCAGAAGGCATCCGCATTGAATCCGAAACTTGCGCAGCCGCATAATTATCTTGGGAAGGTTTTCATGCGCGAGGGCAACGTTTCGCAGGCAATAGCACAATTCGAACAAGCGCTGCGTCTCCATCCTGATTTTCCAGAGGCGGAGGAAAATCTGCGCATCGCCAAAGGGACTAGCGCGCAGTCTCCGTAAGGCGAATTACACGAATTGCCAGCAATTCGGTAACGTTGACTCTAAGTCTTGGATCAATTCGTGCCAGTTCGTGAAATTCGTGTCTCACTTTGGAGACGAAACTGGTTTTGGGCGCTGCTCCTAATCGCTTTCGTTTTCATTGCCTACGCTCAGGTTTTTCGGGCGGACTTCATTTGGGATGATGAATCGCATCTGACGCGGAATCCGTGCGTGATTGGTCCGCTCGGCTTAAAAGAAATCTGGACCAGCACGCGAGCGGTCTATTATCCGCTCGTCCTGACAACCTTTTGGGCGCTGCATAAGTTCGTCGGCTTGGTTCCCCTCCCGTATCACATGCTAAACACGTTGCTCCACGCGGGATCGGCGATATTACTATGGTGCGTTCTCCGAAAACTCGCGGTCCGCGGCGCATGGTTGGGCGCGGCGCTGTGGGCGTTGCACCCTGTAATGGTGCAATCAGTCGCTTGGGTGACTGAGCTAAAGAACACGCAGTCCTGCCTGTTTTATCTGTTATCTATTCTCTTCTTTTTGAGGTGGGAAGAGGGACCACGAGACCAAGGAGAGGCGATTTCTACACCGCCCCGGCGGCGGACTGGAGACGGCCGCTCCTTGATGTTGTTCGCTCTTTCGCTCTTCTGCTTCGCACTGGCAACGTTAAGCAAGCCCTCAGTGGTCATGTTGCCTGTGGCGCTCGCTCTCTGTATCTGGTGGCGGCGCGGACGGGTCGGATGGACAGATGCAGCACCGCTCGCTCCATTTCTGTTCGTCTCAGCGCTCGCGAGCGCGTGGACAATTTGGGAACAGAAATTTCACGCTTCCGCAGTTGGTCCGGAGTGGGCGCAAAGCTGGCCAGAGCGTCTTATCATCGCAGGACGCGCGATGTGGTTCTACCTGGCGAAACTAGCCTGGCCTGATCCGCTCATTTTCATTTATCCGAGGTGGGAGATTCATTCATCGCAATGGATAGCCTATCTGCCGTTGCTGGCAGCAACAGGTGGTTTGATCCTTTTGTGGTTGGTACCAGGAAAAGCAGGCCGCGCTGTATTCTTTGCCGCCGCATACTATGCGATCTCGCTTTTTCCGGTACTTGGCTTTTTTAATGTCTATTTCTTTCGCTACTCGTTTGTGAGCGATCACTTCCAATACCTCGCGAGCATGGGACCGTTTGCGTTAGCTGGCGCTGCCATAACCGAAAGCTTCGGCCAGCTAGCCATAGCTTCGTCGCTCGGTCGACGAGTCGTATTTCTGCGGGTGGGGCTTTCCAGCATCCTGTTGATTTTGCTCGCGGCCTTAACGTGGCAGCAAAGTCGCGTTTACCACGACCTCGTAACTTTGTACACCAGGACCCTCGCCAAGAATCCCGGTTGCTGGATGGCGCATTACAACCTGGGAATCGCTCTTCACGATCGCGGGGAAACTGATCACGCGATAACTCATTATCGCCAGGCCATCGCGCTACGGCCAGGTTATGCGGAAGCGCACTATAACCTTGCCCGCCTGCTGGCTGAGAAGCGCGAATTCGCCGATGCCATCGATCATTATGAAGCAGCGTTAACAGTTAACCCTACTGATGCGGAAGCGCACAACAATCTTGGCGCTACGTTGTTCCAAGCTGGGCGTGTCGATGACGCCATCGCGCATTACGAAAAAGCGCTGGCGATCCGAGCCGATTACGCTGAAGCGTCCTGCAACTTGGCGGATGCGCTTCTTTCCAAAGGGGAGATAGACAGCGCCATCGGTCGTTACCTCACGTGCGTCGCCGTCTTGCCCAACAACGCCGACGCGCAATACAACCTTGCAAGCGCCCTTTTTCGAAAGGGGCGAACAGATGAAGCGATTGCCCATTACCAAAAAACTCTTGAGCTGATTCCCGAGAACGCGGATGCGCATGCAAATCTGGGCAGCGCGCTCCTTGCAAAAGGCCGCATTGAAG